>NZ_AKZL01000014.1:0-77574 GCF_000282755.1 Shewanella sp. POL2 | reverse complement strand
TTTGCTCACCGTGTCACCTTGAGCCGTGGCCGCTGGGGCTGCGCCTTGTTGGCTCACCGCATCACCCTGAGCCGTAGTTGCAGGCGCTGCGCCTTGTTGGCTCACCGCATCACCCTGAGCCGAAGCCACTGGGCTTGATGGGAATTGTGTCTCACCTATGGGAAATTTTTCACTTGATGGCGATGAATTGCTTGCGGTTAATTCCATACCTCGCTCGACATTCGCCCTTACCGAATCTGGAAGAGAACCTAAAATTGCTGCTTTATCTTCTGGCGACATCTTATTGGCAATGGACTCAAGTTGCATGTTCGCACCTTGACCGTTAAATCGGGTGTTCTCCATCCTAGATTGAGTTGAACCTTCTCCCTCACCAATGCGGTGGAATCCATCCATTAGATGAATCCGTTCGCTTGAGCTTAGCCCACTCATTACCGGACTATTTTTGGTTGCATCGTCATAGTCAGTTGCATGGTCATAACTTGTACCTGTTCTTGTATGTGCGTCCGAGTTGCGTGATGTTGATAATTTCTGATCAAAGTCCTGTAAGCCTTGAAGCGTCTGAACTAATCTTTCTCTCACAGGCTCCGATAACCCTTCTTGTGCCATTGCTTGAGTCACAATATCTTGAGCACGATCAGTTACGAGTTTCATATCTAGCACTTCGTCTTTAGATGGATTGCCATCTCTTTGCAATCGACTAAATTCAGCGCTTGGTAATGGATTTTTAGTATCACCGTCTGCCGCAATTACTGATGCCAGAGCAACAGCTTTTTGAGTCTTCATATCCTTGTCGGAGCCCAACGTCGAAATAACTTGAGCCGCAGCATTACCCGCATGGGATTGCCGATCTACAATATCTTGACTAGCATACGCTTCGTTCACACGACCAAAGGCTTGTTGTGCATTTTGATATACTGACTTCTCGCTTGGGCTCAATTGACCACTGTCAATGGCCTTACCCAGTAATCCATCGGCCGCGTTAGCCATCGCAGCGATAACTGGCGCCACTTGAGATGCGTGATCGCCGGTGTAATAACTTGATTGTCTATTCGCAAAATCATTTAGCACCCTAGACAATTCAGCTGGAGACTCTGCAGCTGATTTCATCACCTTCATAACGTCATCAACAACCTTTGGCGATACCGCACCAAAAGTTCCCGACTTAAGCTCTTGCCCCAAAGTATCGATGATATTGTTCACACCAGCGGTTCCGCCGACCTTTTGGCTTTCTTCCAACTTCTTCCAAAGGTCATCAATATTCCTGTCTAACTTATCAAGTTTATGCTGCTGTTCAGGTGTCCATTTTGCAGGCGACTCTAGATGTTGATTATCGTAATCCTCTTTAGAAGGCTTAAAGTCCTTAGCTCTTTGTGCTGCCTCATCTTCTACCTTTTGACCTTCTTTGTTAATGCGCTGACCTGTTGCTCCAATACCTGCCTCTTGATCAGACTTGAACTTTTGTTGCTCGCTCGTTAGGGCTGGCTTGTCGTAATCCGATATTTGTGACTGACCAATTTGTGTGAATCGGTCACCTACAGCCATCGCTGTCGTGTTGGCAGATTCCGTTCCATTTACAGCGGCAAATCCGATAGCCGAACCTACGGTAAGATGTCGAACCGCGTCAGCCATCATAGGGTCTGATTGAGTACGTGACATTATATCCGATAACATACCGACAGATCGGTCAGCTATTGAGCCTACATCATTGAGAGGAATTGGTTTTCCATTCGCAGACATAAGAGTCTGCGAATTATTAACAATCCCCTGTAGAGCATTATTATCTCGAGCCACGTCATATAATGATTGATTAGCGGCATAGTCCTGTTTCATCGCATTCAACTTGGCTTCTTCTGCTGTCCCAGTCCCAGCCCCAGCACCAGCGGCTTTAGCATCTAAAGCACTCATTGTGCTTATAAAGTCGAGCGTATCCAAGCCATTCGTAGCAGCATCCCAATCGTTTCCATATTTGCCTCGCATCGCGCCATCAGCGGCATTCTGAGCAATTTGGCGTAACGTATCCGTTTTAGTAAATAATCCCGAATTATTGGTAGAAATCAGCTCGCCAAACTTAATGTTCGCACTACTACCAGCCGAACCTGACGAAGTAACACCATCACGTAATTCACGAGATCTAGCCTCTGCCTGTTGCAATTGTTCGCCTGTGGTTCGCTGCTGTGATACAGCTTCATCTCTAGACTTTGCATCTTGATAAACTGCAGAAGACGTATCTACTTGAGTTGAGTTGTAGGTCTTGCGGTTTGCCTCCGTATTTTGTTCTTGGTATGCCTTGGCGACGCTCTCTTTCTCTGCAGACGTTAAAGTGCTTGTGTTGGTTTCCCCCTCTGATTGAAGCTGAGACCTAATTGTGGATTGTGTTTGCGACCATGTAGCATCGGCTTTGGCATTAACACCAAGCGTACTAAGCAATGTCGATACCGGATTAATACCTTTAGCGCTTTCTGTTTTTGAACTTCCGCTATGGCCAAGCGCCAGTCCTACCCCAAAACTCGTCGCAAACTCATTGGCTTCCGTTTCATTCATAGACGCCAAGGTGTTCAATATTTTCGCTCTTACTTCGCTAGATCCATGTTCGCTTCCCTTTCCTATTAGAGAAGTTGCTGCGAAACCAAGAGTTTCTTCATACCCTAACCCTGCTTGAGCGCCATTTTGGAAGACATTTCCGGTTCCTACCGAAGTGATTAACCTTTCATTAGCAGCACCAACCGCTTGCCTTGCCGCTGTATCCGATTGTGTAATACTGCTAACGTCAGATATTGCTTTACTAAGGGCAGTTGCCCCTGCAGATAGAGCGTTATAGGTTGCCCCCCCCGTACTAAGCCCAGCCATATTTCCGGCACCCTGACGGCTTTCCATCCACTCACCATTCGATGTCATTGTCTGACTATAACCACCTGACGAAACGGTTTTACCATCGCTATTGACCGTCTGTGGTGATACGCCCTTGGCATCCATGTTGGCGCCCATTTGGGCTTTTTGTGTTGCCCCCATCATAGTATGCACACCGCCGAAGACAATCATCATAGCCAGCGCTGGCACCATCGTTTGAATGATTGCCGCTTGAGATACAAAAGTCTCAAGTGTGGTGTAGGCGCTATCCATTCCCCCCAGAGAATCGATACTCCAATTTCGCATGCTAGGCGCAATCATGCAGTTCTGAACCGAGCTCGAATCATTCCCTGGCAGAGAACACATCAGCTTATTGAAATAGTGGTTGGTATACATGTTGACGCCGACTTGGATAATCGGCCAAAAGTTCACAGCGAGTAGAAATGAATAGAGCTTTCCGGCCATCATGATCCCTTTGGAGCCGAAGGTCAGGAAAACCGGAAGCAGCGGAGCAATGAGGAAAATAAAACACTCAAACCAAGTGATAAGTGCAGGGGCAGTTTCCAAGAAAAATGAAGACTGAGCTGCTTGGCTTAAGTGACGCTGTTGAATCGCATCAAATTCTTGCTGAAACGCCAATCGTTCAGAGGGCTCTAACTCTACATAGCTAGCCCCAACTTTGGCCATCATTGCTTTTACAAAGTTGGCTCGATACAAATTTATGAGGTTAGCAGTATCCCCTGTTAAGGACTCGAAGACTTTCTCAACTTGAGACTCTTCTGCCATGTTATACATTATGGCGGCTCTCCCCTTCATTTCTTCGGCCCAAGGACTGCTGTCAGAGAGATCATTGCCTAACTTGGCATAAGCATCGGTACAGGTAATTTTGGTGTATGACTTGGTGTTAACATCATAGTAAGGCGTATACCAGCTTCCCGAGGTGACTTTTAATTTAGTGAAGTCAAACGCCCCAGTGACACTCTCGTCGTGATTTACCTCCTGTACCGCCTGTCCCGTCGGATTTTTACCGTTCCGAATGTCTTCGAAATAACAGTTTTTAAAGTACGCACCCAAATTTTCACCGACAGAACGATAACTCGCATCTGCCTCAGAAGTGCCGACAAATCGGGCTTTAAGTAACGCTTTTAGAGGGTCTATGTTGGTGCCTGGCTCGGTGTCATAATCAGGTGTTATACTGGCATATGCTTCTGACATCCCTTGAGCAAAACCACCACCAATCATGGTAGCTAATGCAGCTGGCGCCACAATCCCAAAGGGCAAAGTAAATGACTGAGACACTTCGCCCGTTCTGACTGACTCAACGTAAAAATCCACCTTCGGGGTGAACAAAAACATGTAAGTGAACAAGGCGATGAAAAACTCCTTTACATGGAATTTATCAGGGGCAAAAATTTGCTTGAAAGCAGACACTAGCAGGGTAATACCCAATCCAATCGCAATAAGATTGCTATTTGCAATGCCGCCATCACTGAATGCCAATTCCGCCGATTGCGCCATCTTTATCAATAAATCGAGGTCACCGAGAGAGTAGATAGTTAACATGAATTACTTACCTCTCATACTTGCACTAAAGTTGATCTGACTTAATAGTTCCTGCTCCATTTCACGTCTTCTGTTGGCCATTTCTTCCCTTTCGAGGCTCAGCGCGTCGATTTTCTCTAACAACTTTGATGAAAACGCGCCGCGCTGACCTTTATCAGTCGAAGCCATCTTACTCGCGGCAATTCGTAGTCCGTCAAGCAACTGCTGGGTTGCATCTATGGCCATCGCTTCGGAGATAAACTTACAATTACCTGTATTGATGACATTGACTGTTGAGGCTCGTTTAATAATGTCTTCAAATTCACTTCTCATATTGGCCATGATCTGTGCTTGAGAATCACTATAATTTCCTTTCTGAGCATAGATGGCCATGATGCTCGAACCGACTAAGTTAGAATCGACTAAGCCACAAATTGCATCACCATAAAATCGATAGAACGAATCCAAATAGCGTGGATCGCTAATTGGTACAGTCGCGACCTTAGCCGATAGACACTTGCTATCGGCAGATTGGGCCTGCTCACAGACCACCATTTGTTTAGCTACAGCCATTGATGTAGTCGCTTGAGGCTGATACAAGTCTTTCAATGAAACTTGTGGGCTAAATGACTGACTGACCGCATCACTTCCTGCTGAAGCCGATGCAGTTAATGTGCTGTCGAATTTATAAATTTCAGTCCCTAAAATAGTCATTAACATTTGAGCGACGACATGGCGGTCTGAGGATAGGGTTGGGACGGTAGTTTCAGACTGCATGAAGGTTTCATACACCGAGTTGAACTGCATCTCGTCGCCAGCCTGAGTCAACTGTGCAGCTTTCGAGTGGGAGTCTATTGAACTGCGCTCAACCGTCGATGAAGCGAATGAATCAAACCAAGCACCCGCCGAATCATTGTAGGCTTTCCACATTTTACGGTCACTTTGTACCTGAAGTGATGGCCACTGTTGCTCGGCCAGATCAGCCCATTCCTCGCAATCTTTGCTGATAAAATCATTTAACGCATTGAGGCGTTTCGCTAGGTCTGCGAGAATTGCATTACAGTCCGGGCATAACATTCCCATTGCTAATTGGAATGCGTACATCGGGGCGGCGGCGGCGATAGATCTTGCCATCTGAACAAGCTCTTCACGTTTTATAATGGACAGTGAGCCGCCGAAGAAGTCGATCCCCTTGCAGGATGATTGAAGGTAAGGAGCCCTAACCGCCACAATCTTTTCGTTAGTGGTTTTAATCCGTACCGACGCACTCCCCAGAGAAAATCCGTCACGTTTAGCGCCTGAATATGAAGTTGCACCGGAGCTGGCAGACAACATCTGATCCCATAAATTGTTTAACCCGCTTGCAGCTGTCGCTGATAACGGGCAACAAAGTAAAGCAACTATAACTTTCTTTTTCATTCTTGTTCACCCTCGCTATCAGGTTTTCCGAGCATAAAATTCCGCATCTTGTTAATGAGGTAGTCTGGGTCTTCATACACTTTTTGCGTGTCAACCTTGGCTTCTGCATCGGTCATATACAGAGCTCGTACCTGCTTCACATTATTAAGTTCTGCTTGGCTAATAATTTTCTCGCGGCTAGCGAGTTCGATGATCCTTTCACTGAGAGAATCCATGCCGATTAGCCCAGAACCCAACAGGAAGTAATCACCCGTGTTGTTGGTTAGATACAGTGTTGGTGTCGCCAAGACGTCGAAGCGCTGCGCCATGTCGGAAGTCGCCACTCGATAATCGCCTAATGCTAAAAAGTCATCATTTGGAACGGTGCCGCCATCGAGAGAAACAGGCATGATCGACCATCCATATTCCTTTGCCAGACGGATTAGGTAGGGAGTTTGCTTTGCGCAATACGGACACTGAGAGCCATAGAAATAAATGAGGGTGGCTTTCTTGCCGATGGCTTGAATTAACTTCCATTGGTTTTCAGACTGAGCGCCTTTGAAAGTTTGCAGCGTCACGTCGTTTTCAGGACGGCGTAACCCTTCATCGAGGTAAGGGTCAAACATTTGTTCGGAAATATAAGTAGCGGCAAACTGGTTGGCGCGATCTATTGCGGCACGCTGGATGTAAAGGTAGCGTTTAACGTCTTCTGGTTTTCCAGTGTTAAGCGCCAACTCCTTTGCCTTGGGCAAGTTTTCTTGGAACCACTTAACGCTCATGGCCTCTACTGAATTTTTACTCGTTTCAGTCTCAGTTGGTGCAGAAGATGGCGTTGGCACTATAGGTTCTTCCTCTTCCTTTTCTTCGGGCTCAGGAATGTACTCGTGCCAATACCAGCCCTTTTCGCGTTGTTTATAGAAGTTACCACCATCATTGCTATTTGCAGGATCTTCTGCCACAACTGGCAGAGCCAGAGCCGCAAAAATCAAAGCCATCAATTTATTTACTTTCATTACGCCAACACACTTTTTATATTCTATAGGCTAAATATATCACGCCTCACTGGATGAAAAAAAGCCGCCTTAATTGCAGGCGGCTGATTTATTGTTTTTCACGTTTCTCGGGCGACAAAAAATCATCACTAATATCAAAGTCATCTTCCATTGGACTTCGAGGTTCTGCATCTGCTTCCACTTTCTCCCTTTCACTTTCGACTTCTACCTTCGGCGCCAACACAGTGCCTAGATTAAATCCCTGCTGTCTCACCATTAATCCAAATTCCATCAGGGTCATCATCTCGCGGGTCAGTGCCTTTGGCCCAAACTGATCTAAATGAGCGAAAATTAGCGGGTGAGTATCATCGGCAATCCGAATGTGTCTCTCGATTGTTTTGGGCATCCCTCACCTCAGACTGCTTTTAACTTTTGATAATCGCCTCGCGCTATGGCTCCACGAATGAATTGCTCGCCTGCGGTTTGCAAGCCACGGGCAACAGCTGTCAGAGAGTCATCAACGACTTCGATTTTGTGGAAAGGGAATGCGCGCTGAATCGAAGGCAGGTATACCGCTGCGGCACCACCGGAGACAATAATCAGGTCAATGTCCTGACCATCACCTACTTTGTTGACGACACTTGTTAATGCTTCGTCAGTAACAGACCGAATCGCGCTAGTCACATCAAATAGATCGCACTTAGGGAATTTCATCGCTTTACCGTACAGCTTAAGCTCACCACTGATAAAGGCTTGGTCGATCAACTCAGGGTTAATCTGTTTGATGTTGAAACCTTCGAGTTGCGAGCGCAGCGCGACTTCGACTGCACCAATCACTTTGGACATCCCAGTTTCAGAATCACCAGAACGATTTGGACTGACCTTCAATCCTTTCGACGTAATGAAGTCGGTGGTCATATAACCTGGGTCAATGGATAACATGGTTTTATCTTTGCACTGGGCAAAGCGTTCATTTCCGCCTTGGCGCAAAAATGACATCAACGCACCAAGCGGTTGTTCAAAAACCAAGACCTGACGAATGGTGACCTTGCGACTCGGTGTGATTTGGTGAGTGCCGGTATAAATCTTGGCGAGTTCATCTTTCCTGAACATGACACTCACTGGCAGACCAAGCACTAACACATCTATATCGATGTGATTTGATTTGCCTAAAAATGACAGGGCGCCAAACAATAACGCTTTATAGCGGTCACTCGTGATAAACGATTCTGTGTTGAGAACGCGAACATTTCGCGAACCGACCGAGGTCCCTACGTCTGAACCAACCTCATAGGTGATTCCATCGACTTCCACGTTTGTTACATCGCGTTCCTCGCCTGCTAAACCCAGATTAATATCCGATTTAATCGGAATAGGCAGGGACGGGAACGTCTTCACTGAGTAATTGCCTAGCGATTCCTTGTGTACACAAGTCGTTGTGCCATAGCCAACATCGACTGTGATGATGACGGGATTATTCATAAATACCAACTCCACACCAAATGACCCCCAATCTGGGGTTTTAAGAGGGTTTTAAGAGACTTCCAAAACCTTTCCAGCTTGCTCTTGAAGATTATTCTTACCATTCCAATACCAATCTGGGATCCATATAATACACAATATATTTAGCTCGTGTATTATTTATTTTGCGTGTATATTATGCACTTTGTTATCCATAACATGTCGCTAGTGAATTAATCAAAACATGAAATGGCTAACGAACTGAAGTGCAACTAAGTCTGGCTTAGTAGCGAAATTCCTACTCTGGATTCTTCGAAATTAAGCAGTTTTAACGGCTTCCAAAATCAGTAAATCAACGCTCTGAATGCGCAAGTTGGCTCACGAACTGGGAAAAAACCTGAAGTGGCCAACTGAATCGCAGACGTGAGAAAGGATTTCTCAGGGGGCTTGCCCATGAATCGGTGTGTATATCACGCGAAAAGCATGAGTTGGCCAACGAACTGAAAATCTTCAAAGGATGGCCAACACCGGAGGCACCTGGGATTTATCCCAAACTCAACTGGCAGAATGACGAATAGTGAGCGACACGAGTTCGCCAACGAACTGGGTTTCTGCATGAGTTGTCCCCGTAGGCCGAAAACGGATTACTGAAGACGAACAAACAGTAGGTAAATGAATGAATGACTACTCAGGTACTTCGGGTAGCTCTGAGAACGGGAAGCCCGTACCCGCATTAGGGTTCCAGTTGGTGAATACCATCAGGAGCCTAGAGGGGTTGATTGAAGCCGCTCAGTTTCAGGCAAAGGTCATTGTCGATGATTACTGGCTGAAATGGAGATCTTCAAACCGTCAGTTGCGCAGTGATGACGGTGGGAAGTTTAGTGGCGGTGAGATGGCCCCCCGGGTCGTTGTAAAAAACGAAAAGGTGTATTTGGTCTGGACGAGGTATCGACCAGGGCGAGTTGGAAACATCAGCAAGTCTTGGGGCGATGACGTTAAACCGACCCAGCGCGGATACACCTTAGACCAGTTAACCCGCAAATCCCCAGAGTGGGAGGCGCGAATGATTGAAGACACAGAGAATCGATTGGCTCCGTTGAGAGAAACCCTTGAGTGTCTACATGAAGCAAAAGTCAAACTACGTCGCATAGAGCGAAAACAATCCTAGGAGGATTATATGAGTCAGACCAACGAGAACCCACAAGTTGCATCAAAGCGTACTCAGAAACCATCTGCAGTTCGTCAAGTTCAGCAGCGTAAATTCATTCTGAAGGAAATGGATTTCAAGAGCAGCGCCATCCAGCAGCTGTTTAGCAATGATGCTCGTCAGCAGAATATCAAATACAGCATTGCCCGTATCGCTGGTCTATTTGTGTTGACGTCTAACAACAAAGAAATCCGTGACCGTTTAGATGCGTGGTTTGTAGCTGAGCAAGAAGAAGCTGTTCGTCGCAGCACCCTTCTCAACACAATCCACAACAATGAGTTGTCTACCTCGCTTGGCAACAATGCCGATTTTGACGTGGTGACACCAGAATCGTTCAGAGTGACGTTCCAAATCGAGCACCCAATCTACTGGCGTGTAATCGACGTAATTTCCCAGATTGATGAATCTATCGCAGCTATTGAAAACCTCTGGTTAGCTGGCGTGATTTCTGAGTCAGTCAGCAACAATAGTCGCGGCATTGCGATGAACACCATGACTCGTTTCTTTGGTCGCATGAGAACTGTAGCTACAGATTCAGCTGACCGTAAGGGCGGAATTTATTCGTTAGACGCTTACAACAAAATCATGCAAACCATCACCCGCAACAATCCAGATGACCAGTCAGCTAATGACGACTCAGGGGCTGAAGAAATTGAGCAGGATTCCGGAAACCTGGTAGTGAACGCATAATGAAGAAAATAGCCAAGCTAGTTAGTTTGGCTGTTCGATCCTTCTTACTGGATGGCAAAACCCCAGATAAGAATGCGGTACGGATGGCTTTTGGTGGGATTGAAACTAAAGCGGTCAGCGAAGAGTTGGTAGAGACTTTCTACCCTCCCGTAGCTGACGGTGTAGCAGTCGTGAATCAAGCGAGAATCATTAAATCCAATAATGACCTAATCGATATGTCGATTCGTGAACTGGGTTTGACTGATATTCACCGTGACACGTTCAATCCTGCCAACCTATCTGAATACAATCAAGTCTATAACGCACAGACATTGGTTAGGGATGTGGTAGCGAATTTCCTTTCTTACGCTCACTTACTCCCAGCCTCAGAAAACCATCATCACGCAGCTGTTGGTGGTTTAGCACGTCACAGTCTTGAGGTGGCTCTGTTCTCCCTGCGTCACATGGCGTCGGTTGATATTAGAGAGACCAAATTTACCGACGAATTGCACGGAAAGAAAATCCGTTGGCAATATGCGGCGTGGGTAATCGGGTTAGTGCATGACATCGGTAAAGCGCTGCATGATATGACCGTGCAGGCCGATGATTCAGTCTGGAACCCACAACTCGAAAATATCTATGATTGGTCAGGGCGCAACCAAGTATCCCGTTATCAAGTGACGTGGAACTATGCAGACCGTCACGGCAAGCACATTGGGCTTGCATCATCCATGCTCAACACGGTACTGACCAAGGCAGCTAAGCAGTATTTGTTTGGCACTCAAGATGACCTTCAGGTCGCCATCTATGAAACCTTATCAGGCAGTATCGAAGTTAATAACTCACTGCGAGACAGTCTAAAAAAAGGCGAAGCGCGTTCCGTCCACAAAGACATGATGTGGCAATGGGACAGATTAACCGGTGCTCGCAAGATGCCACTGGAAGCAGCGTTTATTAAGCGCTTACAAATGATGCGTCGCGGCTGGAAGGTAAACGAAGAGAAAGCCGATATTTGGTGCCTGGGCGCCGAAGATGTGTACGTGTCTTACCCAGCAAGTTTCAACAAGGTGATGTCATCGCTCAAGGAAGATGGCTTTAACGTCCCAATGCAAGTCGGAAAAATGCTTGAGATGCTGGTAGAGCGTCAGCTATTTGAACCGCTGTTTGAGGATTACACCAGTGGCCACTTGCACCCTGTTACGAATCCAGAATGGACGGCAGGGCCAATCAAAGTCGTTAAGCCAAAATGGGCAGGCATCGTTTATGGCGAGGATATTCCGCAACGCGGCATTCATGGAAAAATCTCATTAACCCGTGACGATTCGCTGTTAATCCATTACGCCGATACGGGGCTAATCACCCTGACAGATACCCGTGAGCCAGACCCGCAAACTCCGGCTAACAACACGGCTGCACCAACCCAACCCGCTCCTGCGCCAACCCCTACTCCTGCGGTAGCACCGGTACAGCAGAATGGGTCGCAAACAAATCAAAGTAAGGCTCAGACAAAGAAACCGAATAAGCAATCAGCTCGAGCGAGCACCAACACTCCGGCACCAGCACCAGCAACAACGCCAAGTGAGCCAGCGCCAGAGAAATCGCAAGTCGAAACTCAGGTAGAGCCAGAACAATCCAATACCAGAGCTCCGGCGCCAGACACCAAGGGTATCGTGTTTAAGAACATGAATGACACTCCGATAGTCAATGAGCCAGCGGAGGCGGCAGTAGAGATAACTGAGCCAATAGCTCAAGAAATGCCTGTAGAAGTGTCGAAGGAAAAGACCTGTATTGATCTGGTAATCGAATGCCTGTTAACGGCTAACAACACACTACATCGAGCAAAGCTGGATGGTGAAGTGCTGACATTGAATGCCAGTCTATTCGAAGAAATCGACCAGCAAATGAGAGGGCTTGGTTTTGACGAGGGTGCCGTGCTGACGGATTTGATCGATAACAAGTTACTGGTTCCAGACCCTAAAGCGCCGCGTAAAGTTATTCATGTCGTTAACAAACAAAAGTTCTACCAGCTGAAGCTAACCGACGTTCTGGCCAAGCCAGTGGGTGACATGCTGACTGAGCTTCAAGCTAAAGCAGATGAACGCAAAGCTAGAAAGCAAAAGAATAAAGCCCTAACCACCGAGGTCATTACAGAGTCGAATAACCTGCCCACGCAGGAGTCATCTATCAATGATGTGATTGATGGCACGATGACAGAAGTCGCGGAGCAAGATTTATCACAGTTAACGCCTAACGAAGTATCACCTGAATTAAGTGGTCAGTTTGATTTAGAACCGTCGTTCATTGATGACGCGGTAGATAGCTTGATTGCTGAAGACCAGGAGCAAGATTTATCTTCGTTAATGACTGACGAACTTCCACCATTATCTGAGTACGCCCAAGAGATGTCCTTGGCCATGCCGGAGAATGAGCTGTCATGGTTTACGCCAGAAGAACTATCGATGTTAACTACTGACACGGAAATATCCGTACCCGTCGCTGAAGTGGCCATCGAAACCACCGTAGAGCCCGTTCCCACGACTGCGAGCGCTCCCCCTCCTGCTCCGCAGATATCGACACTTTCACAACTAAAAGACGCCACTGGTAATAAATCTCCGAAGGAAAAGAGCAAGTACCCGCCAGAGTTGCAAGTGTTCATTGCTTGGGCGATGGCTCGCGCAGGCAAGTCCGGCATTGACCGCCTCTCAGGGGTGATCCGAATCCAAAGTTTCGCGTTAACCACTTACGAGCAAGAAGCTGGGTTAGCCAAAAAAGAGGCGACTAGCCTCAAGCGCACAGCAGGCGACAACGCCTCAATTGCGACTGACAGCAACCAAGTTGCATGGATGGTATTTGAGACAGTAGGAATAGAGCATGAGTAAAAGCATCGAGACCAACGGCTTGTTCATGGAAAACATGTATAGGCCGATATATGAAATTAAATCCAGTTATGCTTGGGCTGGAGCTTCCTTGTTCACGGCAGGCTCGTGGGTATACCACGGGGTGAGTGGACACGATGTATCGCTGGTTGCAGTTTCAGTTATTGCGGCCACAGCTGGTATGTCTGTTAAGCGTTTAAAAGAAGCCTTACCGCAAATCCGTCGGCAGGTTAAGTTGGTCTACAACTATCAATACTTCGTTGAATCTAGCGCTTTGTGGGCGCTGAGCAAAACCCAGAGGGATAAGGCCTTCTTTGGTCGCGGCTTTGAGTGGACGATCACCGAAGCAAACCGAGCTTATCAGCTGGTGGGTAAACGCCCAGAACACGCTAAGGGTTTCTTGCCTTGGGCAGTGCGAAGAGCACTGAAGAAAGTCGAAGCAGATACCGAGAAATTAGAAGGTCGGCCGTGGATTCAGGGGTGTGGTGACGAGCAGGATTTGTGGCTGGATGCGTCGCTATTCTGGTCTCACAGTTTCTACACCGGATTACCAGGTGCGGGTAAAACAACGATGTTAACGCTTAACAGTGTTGGCGCCCTTTACCGTGGTAACTCTGTATTAGTGTTAGACCCTAAGAACGATCCAAACTGGAAGAACAGATTACGCGCAGAAGCGAAGCGTTTAGGCGTCCCGTTTTATTACTTCAACATTGCTGAGCCAAGTCAGTCGGTGCGTATCGACCCACTGGTGAACTTTACAGTGACGACCGAGATTGCATCGCGCTTAGCTAACGTCCTAGAAAAAGGTTCAGGAAGCTCTGAGGGTTTTCGCTCCTATGCCTGGGACTCATTCTACGTCACGGCTGAAGCATTACGTTTTATCGGTAAGCGACCATCAATCAAGATGGTCGCTGATTACATGCTAAACCGCAAAAGCGAATTAGCCCTAGCAGCCTTAAGCAAGATTATGACTATGCATTACGGGCCAGATTGGTACGCGAACATGGCGACCCAAATTGCCGAGGAAGGCCGCGGCAGTTTGCTACAGGGTTTAATCATGCGCTACCAACAGGTGTTAATCCCTGACGACAAAGGTGAAGACGCGGTATCGAGTTTTATTGGTTTCTTAACGCACGACCAATCTCACCAAAGTAAGATGTTAGCGACCACCAAGCCGATGTTAACCCAGTTAACCGCTGCGCCGCTGGACAAGATGTTAAGCCCTGACCCGAATGATACGGAAGACGAGCGTCCTATTATCGACATCAAGAAATTCATTGATACGGGCGGCGTGTTGTACATCGCCACCGATTCATCGGGTAATCCTGCAATTTCAGCAGCTACATCGAAACTCATTATGGAGGATACCTGCGCGGCAGCTGCTTCACGTTACAACTACGAAGGCGGAAAAGGGGTGCGTGTGTCGGTGTTTGGTGACGAAATCCACTCTGCACTCTCCGACGGCCTAATTAACTTAGCAGCGATGGGTCGTGGTGCAGGCTTTGAATTGCACCTATCTACGCAGGGTGTTCCCGATTTGATTGATAAAGCCGGTGAAGCAGTAGCGAGCCGGGTCCTGTCTTTAACCGCTAACTGGTTCTGTCTGCGAGCTCGAGATGATATCACCAGGGAGCGATTTGCGGCGCTACTCCCGGAGTATCCAATTAAGTCAAAGCAATGGCAGTTAAGCTCTAACACCGATTCGACCAGTAAGCTCCATAACTTCTCGGGCTCGGTGGGTGAGCGGATTATGGAAGCTGACAAGCCAGCGTACCCTCTTTCATTGATGTCGGAATTACCTAAGTTGCAGTACGTCGCACGTCTGGCCAACGGTAAGACCTATCAATGTCGTATTCCGATTTTACTGTAGTGAGTGTTGATTATGGACGATGTAGTTGAGAGTAAGACCCTGCACGGCAGGTTGATTTTAGCGGCTGGGGCATTAATCAGTATTTATGTACTGATTTTCATGCAGCCCCAAGAGCATAACGAGATGTTACGAAAGGAAATCTCAAATATCGAAAAGGCCATTAGCACTGAGGCGACAAAGGTTGTGGTGTTCAGGGCGAAGGGTTGGTACGAAGCGACGATGGTGGAATCTGGTTTAGCCGCGTTCATCGACCAGTATCACCAAGACACTGGCTTAAAGGGGGACCAGTTGTGGCGTACACCGCTTACACGGATTGCTCAAAACATCAAAACCATTTGGTATCAGTGTTTACTGAGAGTATCCCTGCTGATTTTCTGGTTCTGGATGGCCATTGGTTTGATAGCCGCGTCAGCGGTTGACGGATTGATGCAGCGGAAAATTAAGCAGCATGAGTTTACGGCGCCTTCGACGGGTTACTTCAGGGTAGCGCTCTGGTCAGGGATATTGGTCGCAATTCTGTTAGAGCTTTACTGCATTACCCCTGCGTTAATCTCCAATGAGATATTCCCGCTATTTCCACTATTCGCCGCAGTCATTATCGGTTGGTTGTTGAAAACCACCTTGGCTAACAGCGCGAAGAACATGTAACCCCCTCTTCCGTGTGTCATCTTTAATATAGATAGCACGCGCCCTACAAATAACGTGTTGACAGTAACAAGCAAACAGTTAAAATTTGACCGTCACATTTAACGGAGATCCACAATGAACCAAAGCGCTAAAACCGAAAAGAAAGGACTGATCCAGCAGTTTAAAGAAGCCCCTGTTGCCGTAAGAGCGTTTTTCGCACTTATCGTTGTCGCGGTAGCTTGCTCATTGCTGTTTGCTGGAGAAGCAAGTGCGGTATCAGCATCTGGCGCGACCCTACACACATTCTTCGACCAAATGTGGGACGAGGTAAAGGGTTTAATGACGGGTGCGCCTGCTAAGGCAATCATGGGTTTGTCAATTTTAGGCACTATCGCATTCTCAATGATTAAACCAAACCTAATTGGTTTCTTAGCATCTGTAGTCATAATTCTGGTACTGGCTAACGCGCCTACAACTATCGACGGCAGTTTAACTGTAACCGTAGAAGCGCTGAAAGCTGGCCTAGTTCACTAATAGCGACAATTTTTGCGGTATCAAGGAAGGGTGCAATCTTATATGCACCCTTTTTTTTCAAGGGGTGAGACATGAGTGAAGCGAGATTTCCTAAGCGTTGTAACGGCGCTATCAAAGTTGGAACTATCCACTGGGACTCAATCAAGCTGGCGGTGATTGTGATGGTTTTTGGTCTTGCATCAGGTCACATCAACTTAGGCATTATCGCGGCAATTACCAGCATGGCCGTAGTAGAAACACTGTTTAAAAAGTTTGGGCGTGGCGTATTAAAGCATCTGTTATGGGTAAACGGTTTGTGGATTTCCAAAGGGCCGGAAACCCTCATGTCACCAGCCATTCGTCGATTAATTAAGTAAGAGGTCAACATGCTTTGGAAATCGAAGATTAAAGAGAGTTACGACAATCTCAATATCTCTAACAAAAACATAGGTCGTTCTAATCTGGCACTAAGCATTAGCGTGGTACTTTTGCTGTTCATGGTGATGACCAAGCAGACCGAAGTCATTGTCATGCCAAACGACTTTAAAGAGCCGATTGTCATGAACGGCAATAGCGTGACTCAAGAATTCAAAATCCAATGGGGCCTGATGATTGCAACCATTATCGGCAACATCACCCCCAAGAATGCTAAGTTCGTCATCGACAGGGTGACCAAGATGATCCCGTTAGAACTTAACCCCGATGAAGCGGAAGCGACGATGGCCGCAGCTATCGAAGAAATGGCGCTTAGGGGTGTTAGTCAGAAGTTTGTCCCGTCTGACGCGATTTATTCATCTGTCACAGATTACGTATGGGTTGTGGGTGAACAAACCACAATCTCATTAAAAACAGGCGCAGCTGATACTACTGCGTACACCTTTGAATTAAAAATCGGGATCCGAAACGGCAATCCCATGATTCTGGATATTCAACAATATCCAGCTGCTGTTAACCCTGCTCAACGTGAGCGTGAAATTCTCCAAGGTAAAAACGCAACAACGGCCTTGGATAAAGACAGTGTGATTAAAATCGAGTCACGGTGAGACCTATGAATAAAAGACCCCTTTCAACTGCAATCCTTCTTTCATTAATGATCGCTCCTGCTTTTGCGGCTGACGATGACATTTATTCGTTACCGACTGAATCGGTGAATCCGCAACGAGTACCTGTTTTGGGTACTGATTTCAATCAAGCAGAAGAAAAGCTACAGGCTGAATTAAACAGCCCTTATGCGAATCAACCTCTGTCCATCGATACGAGCAAAGAAATTGGTACCCAAACTGCATTATCGGTTTCGCCCAATGAACAAGTGCTCTATCAACAGCCAGTGACCCAGCCGCCATCGCAGCAACCGATGCAACAAGCAGATCATCAACAAGTCCCCACTTACGGCGGCGCGAGCCCTGTTAATCCGACGGCGATCTCCCCTGCCAATGCCGGAGAAGTCATTAGCCGTCGTGATGACTCAATGGACTACTTACGCAAGCAGTACAAAAGTCATCAAGTGATTGCATTGAAAGCCGGTGGCACAACGACATTGCCAATTTCGCTGTCAACCACTAACCGAATCGCGACCTCTTTCAAAAACGCCAAAATAACCACGTCAGTACCGAGTGATGCGGCGCTGGTTTACGGTGAGCAAGGTTTTGTGTACGTCACACCTGGCGTTAACGCTGGCGCGATTGACTTGATAGTTGAAGAAGATGGCGCACCAGAGACCGCAGTATCACTCTACTTGGTGCCATTAAACGTCCCGCCAGTGCTCGTGGAGTTAACCGTTAGCTATAACGCGAGTCAACGCAATGCAGCTTTGCAAGCCGTGTCTATCTACAGCGAGAACGAAGCTAAGGAGCTGGAATCGGCAAAACAAGCAGAGCGTGAGCGTATTACTAATAACCAACCCGTCGCTGACAGCCATGTTGACGATGTAATGACATTACTGGAAGTTGTGGCTAAAGCCGAAGTTCCGGCAGGTTACGAACTGCTTGAAGGTGACACCATTCCGGCGGAAGTGCGTTACCCGTGCGATATTCGCCAAATGCTCCCCCTTTACCATGAAGTGAAACAACGCTTAATTGGCTCCAAATTGGTCGTTGACATCATGGAGGTCAGAAACGATGTCAATGGCTTACGTTCATTCCGCGACGAGGCCTGCATGGGGCCTCGTCGTGAAGATGTGATGGCCGTTGGTGTGTTAGATAAAGCGACATTAGGCCCAAGGGAAAGCACCGAAGTGTACATTCTGCGTGACCGCAGCTACTTCGAGCGCCAAATGAAAGTTCCACGTCGTAGTCGTGTAGGAGGTTAACATGCAAGCGTTACAGGATTTAAAAACCAAGTGGCTTGCGCTTCCATCGAATCAGCGCACTATCGCGTTAATCGTGATATTGGCAATACCTGCTTATCTTGTGGCTGAAGCCATTTTCCCTTCAGCGCCGAAAACCCCTGTCAGCTCAATCCCAGCCAGAGCGAAGCCTATGTTTATGAGTACCATGGGGAGCGAGCGCTTGGAGTCCACCCAGACTTCCGGCCAGCTCATAGCTATGCGAAAGAAAATTCAAGAGCGTGAAAAAGCGATTGATGCACAGTACACCGAGCAAAAAGCTAGTGAAAAGCGAATTCAGCAACAGGTCGATACCCTGCAAATGTCTCAGCTTGAATCACAAAAACGCCTCGAGACCATCGCGCATCAAATGCAAATGCTGGTTGAACAACAAAGCAAAAATGCCGCAACAGCTCGAGACAGTGTGAGCGCGAAAGGAGCTCGACCAGAAAATATCGCCCAGCAAGCACCTTCATTGCCAAGTACCGAGTTTAGCCTAGACCCAATGGCAAGCCTTAAGTCGAATGTCGCCATGACCCCGCCAGCGTCAAAGACTTTAACCATGAACCGTGGTGACGTGAGTTTAGGTAAGGCCGCTGCCACAGGTGATGAAGCAAATGTTGGTAATGCGTCAACAGCCAAAAACCAAGTCGCAGCCAAAGCAAAACAAGCGATTTCTCAAGAGAACACAGGTTCTATCAAGAAAACTGAAAAAGAGCCTGAGACATGGTTGTCAGCTGGCACAGTAATACCAACCGTCTTGCTTACGGGTCAACATGTACCTACCAGTTCATCGGCGCAATCAAACCCAGCTCCAGTGTTATTAAAAATCGTAGACGTTGGGGTGATGCCTAACGGTTTCACTATCGATCTAGTGGGTTGCACAGTGATTGGCGCGGCCCGTGGTAGTGCCAGTACCCGTCGTGTCGAAATCCGCGCTGAGAGTATCAGCTGTATCGACCAGAGAGGTCGTGCGATTGAACAGCCGTTCATTGCCGCAGTGCAAGGTCAAGACGGTCATAGCGGTATCCCAGCCAAGTTAGTAACACTCTACGGTGAAGTGGTGAAGCAATCCTTCTGGGCAGGCATCTATGGCACTGGCGCCCAAACCCTCACACAAGCCGCGACCAATCGAGTGTCTGGTGATGTGGTTTATGACGGCACCTATTTCAAAAACACGGCGACCAGCTCACTTGCTGGTGGCTCAAGTACCGCATTCGATAAGATTGCTGACTTCTACCTGCAGTTAGCCGACGAAGCCAGGCCGTATCTGGAAATGCACGGCGGCATTGAAGGTGTTGACCTCATTGTTCAACGCGGTGTTAGTCTCAAATATAAGGGTTAAGCAATGACAACCGAAAACGTAAATTCTGAAAAATTGGAACCGACTATCGGCGCTCTGGCTGAGCCAGAGCAAGCCGCTCCCGCTGAGGTTGCACAATCCGTCGCTGAGCCAACGCCAGCGACACCCGCGGCTCCGCAGGGCTTGTCCCCCGTCAAAATGATCATGGTGATGGCAGGCCTAGTGCTGCTATTTGGCGTGATGAAATTTGGCATGAGCTTCTTTGGCACGGGTGTAAGCGCCGAACAAACCAATACTCAATCCAAAATCGTAGTAGCAGATTTAGGTGAGATGTTTCAGCAATGGTCAAAGGAATCGGTTAACCAAGCGGATTTAAGCTCGGCGGCTCAAGAACTGGGACAGCTCTACTTTGACATGGGATACCTCGTCATAGATAGCAGTATGACGCTGCGCATTCCTGAAGAGTTCAAAATGGACATCCCAAGAGCAGAGGTGTTGCTCCGCATTAAGCAAATTCGTAGCGAATACCAAGACGAAGGCAAAGTACCGCCATCGCCACAGCAGCTGCTTCAGATGGCAGGGAATTAATTGTTTATGGCTGACATGGAAATCGCTCAAGCGTTGTTGGCAGCTAGTGAACAAAACCAGCTAGCCCAGATTATTGAGACTCACAATCTGGGTGAGCTCCCACACTCACTGCGATTAGCCATCAACATATTTGAGATTAACGCAGATAATATCCAGCAACACCCCGAGGCAGCGCAGTCCCTTCTGCGTTGCCCAATTCCAACGACATTTGGTGAGACTGAATCAATCAGGCGCACCATATTGTCACTGCTCACCCAAAAGCACAGTTAGGCAGGATGTATGGCCAGTAAGAAAGCAGCCAAAAAAATCACCGGCGATGACGAAAATGTTATGGGCTTACGCCAACAGCGTCCCATCCGTGTTCATTTACGTCGGCACTTTAGCGAGAGCAAATCAGAGTTAACTCGTGCCATTGAGCGGTCACAAGAGATCTATATAATCGCGCTTTGCTTAGGGGCGCTTGACTGCCTTTATTGGCAGGCTATGGGCTTAGGGGAAATAAAACTGGCCAAGGGCATTAGCCGCTTACTGGCTAAATCCTATCAACATCACCCAATACGGGTTAGCTCAACACCTATTTGACGTTATCAGCAAGGAAATCATGGACGTAGCAACATCTTTTATTCAACTTGACCAGCCTTTGTTTATGCCTGGGATCACCGGGACAACCAAGGCTTTATCAGCGTTAATAACTGACATCGATTGGCCAACCGGCGCGACATGTGCGATGCAGGAAGAGGACGGCGAAATCATTTTCTGGAAAGCGCCAGTGGAGATCGTCATGTCAGTGCGTGACGACGCGGAAAGCCGTGGGGCTCTGCCGTCACTTAGCTTCATTCATTTAGTGCTCAGCTGCGTGAGTAGAATATAGTTCCTCATACTGAGTATTAAAGTTTCATACTTAAATGACAACGATCAGAGTACGCGCCATTTCTAAAACGTTTACGTCCCTACCTAAGCCAGCGTCTCTCAGGCGCTGTTTGGACAGAAATCATTCAGAGCAAAAGTCTGGATTGTGTACTTTCCCGAAACAATCCCCATTCTAAATCAACCTAAACCGTTCACTTCCCATTCTAGCGCTGCCGAAGACGTTTGCACTTCCAAGATGAATTTGACACGACCATTGTCCAGTAAACAGATAGCCAAATAAGTAATGTATTTTATAATCGATACACTCCCCCTTGCCGCGTATTAAAAAATAGATACAACAATCTTTATAATGTATGCGAAATTAGATACCATTATCTCTGTAGTGTATTTAATTTGAGATACAAAATTATGAAAAAATCCGGTGTCTATGCCGTTGCACTCAAGCAAGTCAAAGCAAAAATCAGCGCTTTACTCGGTTTATCTGTGCCTAAACCGCCGAAAAATGGTTGGGTGCGCAGTATCCGTGAGGCCTTGGGGATGTCGGGCGCGCAATTAGGTGAACGTCTTAATCTCTCTCGTAATCAGGTCTCCATATTGGAGCGTAAAGAAGCTGATGAAACCATCACACTCAAACAACTTAAACAACTGGCGACCGGGCTCGATGCCGAACTGGTTTATGCGATTGTTCCGCGTCAGTCGATTGATGACATGATAGAAGCGCGCGCTATGGAGTTGGCCAAGCAGCGTTTGGCCATGAGCCACCAATCGATGTTTTTAGAAGCACAGCAGTTAACCTCAGAGCAACAACAGCAAGCGCTGGTTCAATTAGCCAATGAAATTAAAACGGGCAGCACCCGAGATTTGTGGAAAGTCAGTTTGCAGGAGAAATACCAATGAGTCTGTTTGTTGAACCAGAGGGTGCAACCCAACTAAATGCCGATGATGTTGCCGGGCTGAAATTTGATCACATCACGACTCGCGAAGAGCTTAATGAGCTTGAAAATGCCAACATACTACAAGGGTTGAGTTGGTTATCCACGACGCCTAAAACCAGCATGGATGACATTCTTTCTATGGCGTTTGTGGAAGAGTTGCATCAACGTTTGCTTGGTGATGTGTGGGAATGGGCCGGCAGCTACCGTCACCGAGAGTTGAACATTGGTGTCGATCCGCTGAATATCCGGCCAGATTTATACAACTTACTGGAAGACATCAAATGCTGGATTGAGTTTGAACACTATGACAGCCTAGAACTCTCGGCTCGGATACAGCACAGGTTAGTTAAAATTCACCCTTTTCCTAACGGCAACGGACGTCACTCGCGAGTGATGACGGACTACATACGAATGGTACTACTCAAACAAAAGCCTTTAGTTTGGTCCAATACAGATTTGGATAAACAAAGCCAAGAGCGGGGTGAGTACATTGCGAGCTTACGCCAAGCTGATGCCGGCGATTATGCGCCTTTAATTCAATATCTTCAGGCGAAAGGGAATGTGACTTAAACCAAGCGTTAAGAGCTAAATATACAATTACAGTGTGGATAGTTAAAACAGGCTGGAACGTCAGCCTCTTTTCTTTGTACAGAGAGCAAGCTCACCAAAACAACCCCCAACACCACAACGGCAATTCTAAGTAACTTTGGGACAACAATTAGTTTCGTAAAATCGAATATCAGCAATTAATGAATAACTTCAGGTGTGGTAAATCGGTTATTTCCACGACCAAATTTTATTGCACTGCTCAATCATTATATGTATGTAAATAACTCCGCCCTCAAATCTGAAGGTTCCACCTCCGAACCCAAACATAACTTTATTTGCTCAATATAGTCTTTATTAGTACCTACAACATATCGATGACACTGATTATATGTAGCCATTGCTAAGTAAGTTGTAAAAAGCGGGTCTAGGTTCATAGCGTGATTTTGAACTGGCGAAAAGGTGATCAACTGATTATTAGATAAAGGCATAATAAACTTAGACTTAAATGCAAACATCTGAGTCAAATCGTCAAAGAGTAGCGGGTTATCTCCCGTTAAAAAGTTGTTCCAACCTCCGTATTCTGGCGAAACATGATGGACTTTCCATGATTCATAGTCACTATCATGTACCTTAAAATCAAACGTTAATAGAGGCAGCATAAAGCTACGAAAGTAATGTCTGAACCCTGAGTCATTTTCTAATGCGTTTTTGATTTGATCACAATCGCCAATATTGACTC
The DNA here is from genome assembly GCF_000282755.1 of Shewanella sp. POL2. Taxonomy (NCBI): domain Bacteria; kingdom Pseudomonadati; phylum Pseudomonadota; class Gammaproteobacteria; order Alteromonadales; family Shewanellaceae; genus Shewanella; species Shewanella sp. POL2. The sequence continues at coordinate 54,265 of NZ_AKZL01000014.1, read as the reverse complement.
CATTCAGTGTAATTCTGTCTCCAAACCGTGTTAAGTCTAGAGTTTTAATGTACTGCTCTACAAAGGGATCTAACAAAGGCATTCGCCAAAATTGAAACGCTACAAATATCTTTAGAAGATAAATGCCTTCTTTGGATATTAGTTCTTTCGCCAACAGGCCCTTGCGAACTAAATCAAAAAATTGCCCCAATGGTGCTTCAATTGTCCCGTAGAGCTTTTCTAGTGCATCAGTTTGCACACCTCGATGTGTGATTGTATTCCTATGTTTTTCGAATAATATTGTTCGAGGTGTTTGCTTATCTTTCTTGAATGATTCCAACTGTTTATCAAATACTTGAATACGACCAGACTCAGCAATAAAGCCTCGTAAATACAATTGTGGGACATAGTGATGATTAATTGAACTCAAAACTTACCTCATACATATAACACTTTCTATACCGCGCTAAGCCGCTCTTTTGCATAGATATAATGCGGCCTTTCGTTTAAGTCTTCAACAGAAAATCAATAACTTAGTGAGGGTGTTAAAAAGTTAGGGTGCACTGTGAGTCCATAATTTCTGAACGTGCTGAGTTTGGATAACTTTTTGTAGGGCAAAAGTTCATTAACAGAATGTGTATGAGCTTCTACTCTAAACCATTAAGGGGCATAACTGAGTCAGCGAAGATCTCGCTGACTCAAAGATGGACATTTTCCGAGTTAAAGCCTTAACTCTAACTCGTCAGTTTCGGATAAGAATTTCTAGGGATAACGCAGAAAACAAGCGCGGCTTTGTAGTGAAGGAGAAGCCGCAGCGAAGAGGAACCGAGAAAGCTTTATCTGTCTCGATTAAGTTGATTGTTAGTTTTACTTACGTTTTAAATACTTCATGATTTTTTCTGCTGACTGAAACGATTGTGATTCATAATGGCTTTGTTTCCAAAATCGGTTGAACTAATTTTGATGCCGATGATCAGATCGGCATCATTTACTGACTCACCCAACTATTGTGCCTAAACCCTTCTACCAAACGACCAACTGGAAACAATACAACCAAGCCTTAATCAACCGAGGTTCACTTACCTTTTGGATTGATGAAGAGGCCATCGCCAGTTGGCAAGCTAAAGCAGAGCAAGGTAAGAAAGGTCGTCCACGGTTGTTTAGTGATCTGTCCATCACCACCGCGCTTATGGTTAAGCGCATTTTCGCCATGCCTCTGCGAGCGTTACAAGGCTTTATTAATTCAGTATTTCAGCTGGCTCAGGTGCCACTTGTCTGCCCGCATTACACTTGTATCAGCAAACGTGCGAAGACCGTCAACATTTCCTTCAAAACCAAAACGCGTGGTGCTATTGCTCACTTAGCGATTGATGCTACGGGACTTAAAGTCTATGGCGAAGGGGAATGGAAAGTGAAGAAGCATGGTACAGACGGTAAACGCCGTGTTTGGCGCAAACTGCATATCGCCGTTGATACTCATTCACACGAGATTATCGCGGCGGAGCTCAGTTTATCCAATGTCACGGATGCTGAAGTGTTACCCAATTTACTCAAACAAACTCAGCGTAGAATCCACACCATTTCAGGTGATGGTGCCTATGACACGCGTGAGTGCCACGAAGCGCTCCGGCGTAAACGGGCATTTACCTTAATCCCGCCACGTGAAGGCGCGGCATACTGGGAGCAAGGGCATCCGCGTAATCTCGCGGTGAGCTTTCAGAAGCTTTATGGTACAAATAAAAAATGGAAGCAGCGCTATGGCTATCACCGCCGCTCCATCTGGCTTTGTTTCCTAAATCGATTCAGCGAATAAAGCCCCTCATAATCGTTTAAAAATCAAGCTATATAGTGGGTTTCAGGCATACCTAGCCCAGTGAGTTTGTTCAAAGCCCTAATCATCGCGTAAGCTTCTCCCACCTGAGCGTTATAATTCCGCATGCTCAACGTGCCTCCTAGCAGTTGTTTTATCCTGTACATTGCGGTTTCTGAGATTGAGCGGCGATGATAACCATACCGTTTTTTCCACTGCTTATTTGAACCATAAAGCTGTTGCCAACTGACCGCTAAGTTACGCGGATGTCCCTGTTCCCAGAGTGCGGCTCTTTCCCTCGGTGGAATGAGCACTAAAGCGCGTTTTCTACGAACCGCATCGTGACAAGCTTTCGTGTCGTAAGCACCATCACCCGAGATATTACGGATTTTTCGATGGGTTTGCTTAAGTAAATTGGGCATCACTTCAGCGTCTGTTACACCTGATAAACTGAGTTCTGCGGCAATAATTTCATGGCTATGTGTATCGACGGCAATATGTAGTTTACGCCACACACGGCGCTTGCCATCTGTACCATGTTTCTTCACTTTCCACTCGCCTTCGCCATAAACCTTCAGGCCTGTCGAGTCGATAGCCAAGTGCTCAATGGTGCCACGAGTCTTGGTTTTAAAAGCAATCTTGACGGTTTTCGCTCGTTTGCTGATGCAAGTGTAATGTGGGCACGAAAGCGGAATATCAGCCAGTTTAAACACTGAGTTGATAAAACCTTGTAACGCTCGTAGCGGCATAGAGAAAACACGTTTAACCATCAGCGCGGTGGTAATGGCTAAGTCGCTAAATACGTGTGGGCGACCTTTCCGTGGTTGCTCGACCTTGGCTTCCCACTGGGCGATAGCATCCTCGTCAATCCAGAAGGTAAGCGAGCCACGATTGATTAAGGCTTGATTGTATTGCTTCCAGTTGGTTGTTTTATAGCAAGGTTTTGGCACGGGTGATGAGTGAATTGATGGGCAATGCCGATCAGATCAACGTCTACTGTTTTAGTTCAACTGATTTAGGAAACAAAGCCCACTGAAATGTTAAGAGCAACGAAAGTACGCATTTATCCAACGCCAGAACAAGCTGAGTTTTTAATTGCTCAGTTTGGGGCTGTGCGCTTTGCGTATAACAAAGCTCTACATTTAAAGTCTTACATGTACCGCAAACATGGTGTCACATTGAGTCCAAAAAAGGATATAAAGCCACTGCTTTCGGTTGCAAAGAAATCACGAAAATATCATTGGTTGAAGCAATATGATTCAATTGCTTTGCAGCAATCGGTGATTAATCTTCACCAAGCCTTTGATAACTTCTTTAATCCAAAGTTGAAAGCCAAATATCCACAATTCAAACGCAGACATGGAAAACAATCGAGTTACCATTGTGTAGGCGTAAAGGTACTCGATGGCGCAATCAAACTACCGAAAATGAAGCCAGTAGAGGCGAATATTCACCGTGAGATTGTGGGTACAGTTAAAAGCATCACCGTGAGCATGAGTAAAACAGGTAAGTTCTACGCATCAATCCTTGCGGATGATGCTGTGGACGCTCCTAGCCCAATTCATACTGTGAACAAAGTGACAGGTATTGATCTGGGTCTTTCTCATTTTGCCATTGAGTCAAACGGCAGAAAGACAGCCAACCCAAGATTTGTAAAACGTGCTGAGAAGAATCTCAGACGTAAGCAGCGTCAGCTATCCAGAAAAGCAAAAGGCAGTGCCAATCGTGCGAAAGCTCGACTGCGAGTTGCTAAATGCCATGAAAAAGTAGCTAATGCTCGTGCCGATTTTCAACACAAACTCTCTCGAACTCTCGTTGACGAAAACCAAGCAGTGATAGTTGAGACATTGAAATCGGCAAACATGATGAAAAACCGCAAACTGGCGAAACATATAGCGGATGCCTCATGGCATAGCTTTGTCGTTAAGTTGGAATACAAACTGAAAGAGCAAGGCAAGCATCTAATAAAGCTCGATCAGTGGTACGCCAGCTCTAAGACTTGCCATTGTTGCGGTCATAAAATGGATGATATGCCCTTATCGGTTCGTCAGTGGAACTGCCCATCTTGCGGCACTACAGATATTGATCGCGACTTAAACGCCGCCCTAAATATCCGAGATAAAGGCATTCTGGAATTAAAGGCGGCTGGACGGTCGTCTCTGCTTATGGAAGCTGCGTAAGTCTCGATACTATCGAGCAACGGCTAACGAAATAAGAAGCATCGTCCGATAGGGCGGTGAGAAGTCACATCTTCCATTCAAATTCCTACAAATTTGCACCAAGCTAAATCACACCTAACAACCTGAATGTAAAGGGTTAACTTTAATATTTTTAGCGTGATTCCACCGAATCAAAGATTGAATTTAGCCCTCCCCTACTTAAACTAATCGCCGCGTCCCCACTCAAAACACGTTAACGCCTTACTGAGTTGTCAGCCTAGGGAAATCATGTCCCGGAGCAGGAGATGTCCCGGACTAAAATACTCGTATCAATGTCAGTGCTTAACACACATCTCAACATCGCTTCATGTCTATCCGGGCATTGGCCAAAATCACAATTCCCATGTAATCGCCTAACAGAGTTGTCAGCCTGGGGTAAAGCGCGTCCCGGAGCTGTCGTACTTGAGCCATCAGAACAACATCAGTCCCCGTTTGAGAGATTCCCTAGAAATTTGTGTCGTTTGGAATCTGTGAGAGAAGCTGCTAGAAACTCAAAGCAGGAGCGTACAAGATGACGATGAATATCCTAGGGCCAGTAACAAAGAGCGAAGGTGACAGCACTCAATGCCTTAATCAATCCGGCAAGTGGGACTGTAGTTCTCTCTTCAATTGCTGTGATTGCGGAGTGAGCGAAGGTGGCGCAGGATGCGGTTGCCGATACTGTTTTAGCTGTAATGCTTGTGAGCATTGTCTACAAGAAGAATAAGCCTCTATTACACTGCTGGATTATTCAGAATAAGGGCGCGATTAAGCGCCTTTTATCATGCTTAATGGCAATAAAAAAACCGCACTAAGCGGGTATTAATTAGAAGGGATGCTCAAAGGCATTAGAGGTTTTCACGCGCCCAATCGAAGGCTTGGCGATGATTGTCTAACGTGACTAGGCTGTCAGCCAGCTCAGTAAAGCCTGCCGCTCGAAGTGCTTCACATTGTTCAAGGTATTTCCCCATTTCGCTTGCGCCATCAATAAACGCATCCTCTATCCTTTCGTAGTCTGAAGAAGAGCAGTTAGCAACATCTGACTCACCAGTGATTTCTTTAACAAACGCTTCTCTTGGGTCTACTGATTGAGTTTCCATCTATTTTTCCTCATTGGGTTAGTTACTGTGAATAGGCTACCAATGATTGAATTTCTGGCAAATTTCAGATCTGGTGGATTAGACTTTTGGAAAAATATAAGCGCGTTCTATCTCGAAGCAGTATAGCGGTACTTTGTTAGCCCCGTACTCAGAATTAAAATTGGCCGTAGTTTCAAAATACCTGACGCGTGATGTCCCTATCTGTGTATAAAAGTAATCGGCAGTTTGAGAGCGGTCATCGTTGTACCCGCTCAGCAAACTAAACTCACGATGAACACCACCAAAAGCCTTCACGAAGGGATAGAACAATCTTGAGCGACTGCCATCATCAAAATCAGACTGATAGCCGAGCTGTTTACCAACGGGTTTAGTCTCAGAGCAATCCAATTGGGTAAAAGATTTTTTCAGATCTATTCCACCGTCTGCGGCATAGGCACTGAGTGAACTCGCAAGAGCTACTGCACACAAAAATCTCACTTTCATTATAGGCTTCCTTTTATCCACAGATTTTGTGAATAACGCTTGGATATGCTTAATACAACATTTGCTTTCCTCTGTTTCATCAGCAATTTAACACAAAATCCCCCGATAGAACCAAATCTATCAGGGGGCTAAATTACATCTTAGGCAGCTGCTTAGGTGCCTTGATGAAACAGAATATAGGCTGCGCCATTATCAATGGCCTCTCGGACCGCCCCCCTGATTTCTTGCGGCACATCTTCGATTGATACATCACAATCTTCATCGGTAATGCAGCAGGTATTCACAACAAACTCCCAAATGCCGCAGTTATCCGCGTCATGGTTCTTGCGATGCGTATACGTCGCGTTGTCTTCAATCCATGCCCAGACAGGCGTTTGATCTGGCGTATCGTATTCAACGTATTCAGCCACATTGATGTCAGCAATATTCAGTATATCCACTACCCTTCCCTCTCAGAATTATTGAGCCATTTGACTCATGCTCATTAACTCATATCGGGAAATTCACGCAAAAATTTGGGGTTCCCAGGCTCGATACTGCTTACTCTGTTAACCTATCACTTAAATATTTCTGGTCATCAAATATGACTGTAAATTACGCACAAAAAAACCGCTCCAATGGGAGCTGTCTTTGAAGCGCTGGGTTATTTTCGTAATCGTCTAGCTAAGGCGAGGAAAACGAGACTGATATACCCTAATGACCCGCCACCACTAGATGATTCCGGCTCTGGTGTTGTTGGGGTGGTTGGAGTAGTCGAGGTAGTCGGCGGAGTCACCACAGGTAGTACATCGTCATTGTTGATAGTGATCGCCATCGTACTGCCCGTCACCTTCAATAGTCTTGGGGTAACAAGTTCCGCCACTAAACTACTGTTTTCAGCGGTTGAGGCATTGTCTATGATGCTTACTACAACAGATTTAGTGCTTTCACCGGCGGCAAACTTCACATCAATAAAATCTGAATCCAGCAGTGTTACCGCGTTATCAATGAACACTTTCACCGACGCTGACTTTGATAAATCGCCGTTACGAGACACAACAAAACTCAGGCTTTCATCGCCACAAACACTACCATTTACAATCACTTCAGGGGATGAATAATACAGTTTGGTGTCCGGAGATGATTGCCAAGTCATTACCGTATAACCGCCATCACAAGGGGAATCAGTAGCACGTTTAAATTTAGCGATATTATCGGTATTGCGGTGCGCTAGGTCATGATCGGCCAAGTACACATGCCCTATTTCATGCACAACGGTGTTCGGGCAGGTATTTACACCATGGGACGTAAGCTGTGCAGCGTTAAATCCAGCTGAGCCACAGAGTGTTTTTTCGAAATCACTGTATTCAGGCTCGGCTAAACGACCATAAATTTCAATGTCTGGGCTGTAATCTAACAGCATCTTGGTATCTTCTGGCAGAGTCTCAATACCCATTCGCCCACTTAAATAAAATGGTAAATAGTTCCACGACAGATTTAACATCCCTTCAGCGCCATAATAATACTTAGTCCACTTTTCACCTTGGTAGGTGTAGCTAGATGAACGATTGTTATAGGCATCGAAGCTGTTTGGCACTTCATCCAAACCCACAGCGAGTAATTCTTGGTATTTTTCTTCCCCGCCATATAAAGCCACTTCGAAATCTCGATAGCCAGCAAACGTCGGCTCTTCAAATGCTACCAGTTTGAGCTGTGCAGGAGTATTTTGAGCTAACACCCTATTTGTTGTAGCTATTTCTTCTCTGATTGCTTTAAATGCCTGCCCCTTCGATGGCATTTGCTCCATCCAACGAGGGTGATAAAAGAAAATCACATCTGCTACGGTCTTGGAGAGATCAACAGGTACAGTGGTGCAATCCTGAACCAGTGTTTGAGAGTATTTACCACGAGGATATGGCTTGCAGTTAATCTCTGCGTTCTCAGCATCAGCGTTTATATTGATGTTAGCCGCTGACAACGCTACCGCCTTTGCAATAATCGAAGGAGAACCCCCTGCTTGCTTGAGCTTTGTCTCTATAGACCTATCCAATGGAATAGAGTCAGCGGGTCTGTCCAACAACATCGGTAACTCACTTGCGTGGATTGGGCCAGCAAGAGAGACTGTGATGGCCAATGATAACATCTTGTATTTCAGAGAAACATCCTTATATAGCACTATAGAATAATTTAAGATTAATGTTTGCGGATAACATCGATTTCTTTCAAGCAAGCATAAATTCGCTTTCCTTTCTCCCGAAGCCATTAAACCCATATTCGAAAACCTTTTGGCTCCGACTTATTGGGATCGGCCAGTTAAAGGCACGGCGCCGCAGGCTTTATGAGCCCCTGTGGACAGAACAAAAGCCGCCCGAAGGCGGCTAGTTCAACAAACCCTAAAGGTTAACGGTGGTAGTTATAAGCCTGTTGCTGAGTATTTTGTTGGTGACCGCCCTGTGGTTGCGCCTGATAACCGCCTTGCTGCGGTGCATTTTGCTGGTATCCATGCAGCAGCGGTGCGTTTTGCTGGTAACCTTGCTGCTGTGGTGCGTTTTGCTGATAACCAGAGCTTTGGCCTGCATTATCCTTTGGTGAACCACCTAAAAGCTGTACTTGACCATCAAAGTCCACGACAACTTCTGTTGTGTAGCGTTCTTGGCCATTGGCATCTTTATATTTGCGAGTCTTTTGCTTGCCTTCGATGTAGACCTGACGGCCTTTTCCACCGTATTGATTGATAATCTCAGCCAGCTTGCCCCAAACAACAATCTTGTGCCAATCGGTCACCTCTTGCTGAACACCCTGTTGGTCTTTCCAAGTGTCACTCGTGGCCACACTGAAATTTGCTACGCTTGTACCGCTAGGAAGTGTCTTAAAATCAATTTCCTGACCGATATTGCCAACAATGATAACTTTATTAACTGAACCCATTTTGCTCTCTCCAAAGAAGTAATTAACGAGCACATTAAAACGCAAACTCATAATCACACAAATTTTGTATATTTAAATATTTATTGCCACCAGTTCCACACAAAACGGTGATACCGCCCTACCTACTCGCTTAGAAATCGCTTTCATTAGCAGAGTAATCTGCACGTATGCGGCAATTAGCTTGCTACGACTCGGATCTTCTAGTCGTATCCAGAGAGAATGAAATGGGTCGTTTACGATGTTGCTTTGACAACCGTTAGCCAGCTGTAACAGATAACCCTGTACATCCAGCCCCGAACCGGACTGCAATGATGAATACGATTTCACAGTTAATGGCTGACGATCACCGGCATGGATACACAAGCGGAAATCCTGATTGTCGTGAGTAAACCCTGCATCGGCACCATAAAAACTAATTGCTTTTCCAATGGGGTCGAGATTACCGCTCGATAACTCTGAATAGACAGCCTGAACAAACAACGTCTTTTGAGCGGGAGTAATATCCGGCGTTGGCTGCTCGCATACTCTGGCGCCGTGATTAATTAACGTGTCAAACAATGAAAGCAGACCTTGTAAGGCGTTAACTTCGTTATTGGGCCAAACGGAAGACAGTAAATCGGTTAACTGGCTAGAACTGGATACTTTCATGAATGCCTCGCAATCGGGGAAAGATGGCCCGATATTGGCCTCTGAATCAATTCACGCAAATTTGCGCTCCCCTCCCTGCCACGATTTACTTCAAAATTCCAATAAATAAACCGTGTGAGCCCGAGATTTTACTCGTCTACTCATAGATTTTTCTCGTCATCTTTAGAGTGTCATTCACAGTTGGGTTGTCAAAATCAATGCTGATACACAAATATTTATATCGAAATCTATGTAAACCATTAAAAACCCTTTTAAAACAATACCTAACGATTTTTTTTAGACTTCATTTTGCCTTTAAATAATCTGATTCAAAAATTTAACATATTTGTGCAAAAAAATACAGATTTTTACTTGCAAGATCCCGTTGTTCACCGCCCACATTTAACTCTTATATAACAATAACTTACATTTACAGAGTTAATTTTGATCACAATTTAAGACGAGTAAACTATTTGGATTACACGAATAAAATATAGGTATATGACGAGTAAAATATTGTGTGAACACGAAAAAAATATGGAGATACACGAAGAAAAGATAGGGATTGAAATTTAATAGTTGGGTCAACACGAAAAAAATATGGAGGGAATACGAAAAAAATATGGAATGAGAAAATGGCGAACGCTATATTGATGCATAGGGAGGATGCCATGACAGATAAAGCAAACAACAAACAGGTACTACAGGGTTCAGATGGGGTAACTACAACATCGAAGAAAGTCAAAACTGACAAATTCGATGTACATCCAGAAGCGCAATTACCGCAGACGTATAAGAAAAACCACAACTTAATCTACAGTCGTATATCGATGACGACCCATGAGCAAAATCTACTTGCCCTATTTCTGATCCAGATGCAAAAGACAGAGTGGAAAGAAGAAACCCAGCTCGAAATTTCTATCCCCGCCTCTAGGTTGGCTGATTGGCTTGAAGTTGAATCCAAAAGCCTTGCGGCAACAATTAAACCTGTCGCTCTTAGGCTTCAGAAACGAACGGTTTTAGCAGAGCATCCGACGACTCATGAATTTGAATCATCCGTCCTTTTCCCGACAGTGAAATATGCACGTGGAAAGTTAACAATGGTACCAAATTATGACTTGAGAGACTTTTTTCACGACGCGTCAAAAGGATACGCTTCCGTTAACGTGGCTAGATTCCTACGACTGAGGGGAAAATACTCTAAACCAATGTATGACCTATTATCGAGGTTCAAAACCCCTGAGAAGCAGTTGTATAAGACAGACGTTATGACTCTCAAAGGTATTTTCGGGTTAGTTGACGACAAAGATAACTATCTGCCAGGCAAGAAAACCATGAAGGACACATCGGTATTCGTCAATCAGGCGCTGGTAAAGTCGATTGAAGAAATAGAGGAGGCTTGTAGTGACGAGGTAATGTTTTTCAACACAGATCCTTCTGGTAAAAAACGTCATGGCATCATTGAAAACAAAACAGGCAACAAAATTACCAGCATTGAGTTCGAGTACCTTTGGATAGATCAATTCATCAAATTGCATCCAATGGATCTTGAAGCAGCAGCGGAAGTCGCAATGAATGCAGAGAATCGTCTGCGTATGAAAAAAGAAACGCTTACTCAAGAAGAGACTGAGCAGCTGGCCGTAGCTTACTACGTTCTCTCATCACACTATGAGAAATACAGACCGCGCTGTAGAGAATTATTTTACGACATTTACAAACACTACCGAAAAATATCGATTGAGAAAGCAGAAAACGAATCTGAACAAACTGAACGACCAAAACTGAAGAGTTCTGCACTCGATAAGTTAGATTTCTTGTTAAACGTCAATACCTGATCCCCCTCCCCTCCATATCAAACCTTTGGTCTTTCTCAATAGTTTACTCAAATACGAGTAAACTATTGGGTTAGTGCACGAAAAAAATATTGAGTTGGTCACGAATAAAATATAGACATGGGTACGAGTAAACTACAGGTTTAGGAGCGAATGAACTACAGATAAAGGAACGAGTAAACTAATGGTTATAGATGCGAGTAAACTATCGACATGTGAACGAGTAAACTATTGATATAGAGGCGAGTGAACTACAGATACTTGAACGAGTAAACTATTGATATAGAAGCGAGTGAACTACAGACATATAGACGAGTAAACTATTGGTATCGAAGCGAATGAACTACGGACATATAGACGAGTAAACTATTGATATAGTAGCGAGTGAACTACCGACATATGAACGAGTAAACTATTGGTCTATTTTTGGGTTATTTTAAAATTGGATGCGACAACGAACTGATTTTTCATAAATACGAGTAAAGTACAGTCTTTCACACGAATAAACTCTAGGGGTCACACGAATAAAACACATGAGAAAGTATAAAATTCAATCAATACAGGCGCATCTACTCTGTGTTTAGGGCAATAAACAACCAAAACTCTTTACTGTGGATAACTACACGAGTAATACTTATGGGTAACACGAGTAAAATCAGTGTATTAAACGAGTAAACTTTTGATCTGTCACGAGTTAGATCTTGGCATAAAGCGAGTGAGATCTGGGAACCTGACGAGTAAGATCTAGGTGTAAAGCGAAAAAACTATTTGAAAAACACGCATAACATATTGATTCAAAATAAAAAACTCTACCCTATAGATCTTTATATCTTTAATAGATCTTAATAAAAAGATCATATCTTTTTATATTCCCAAGCAGATAGATCTTGTTTTTGATCCTTTTAAGATCAAAAGAAGAAACAGGATTCTATTCGATTCTAGTTCAACTTCCCGAATGCTCCATAGCAAACAAGTAAACCTACAACCTACAGTCTTCACCTATAAAGCATCATTGCCCTTTCATGATATGAAGCTGAGTGTATATCTAATATCATCAGACACTAACATCCAGGTGAGGAAATTAGCACACCATTAAATAGGTGCGGATTTTAATGTACCAAATATTGAAATCCACACCTTTTAGCTGTAATCTTATACGCAATTGATAAATGGAGTTAAATTGCTATGAATGAACACTTCAAAGCTCGTATGAGAACGACTGCTGACAGGGCACGAAAAATGCTTAACACCATGTCTGACTCTATTACACAGCACAAAATCGAATTTGGTTTAGATACATTTCACCAGCGTTACTCAAAAGGCGCATTAGCTAACCTGAGAGGCCTCACTCGTAAGATCGTAGAAAAATCGATTAATGAGATGGAAGCTACTGGTTACCAGTTCGATAAGAAGCTAAACGGTAGCGTTGAAGTTTATGATCTAACGGTTGAGCAAGTAGTCGATATTTACAAGCATCGTGGACATAAAGCATTGCGTGAGAAATTTGAACGCGGCTATGTAGTATTCCTTTGTAACCTCAAAGGCGGTGTAAGTAAGACTGTATCAACCGTAAATATTGCCCAAGCGTTACGTTGCCATTCTGAAATGCTTCAGCATGATTTAAAAGTGTTAGTACTGGACATTGATCCTCAAAGCTCAGCCAGTATGTTCATGAGCCATAAAAACTCCATTGGTACAATTGATAACACTGTCGTTCAAGCCGTATTTCAAGACTTAACTCGTGAAGAGCTGTTAGACGAGTTTGTCATACCTACTCAAGTGCCTGGTGTTGACATCATACCGTCAAGCATTGCAGATGCTTTTATAGCATCTCAATGGGAAGCTCTATGCGCTCAGCGTTTTGGTTCGGAAATTAATCCGTTTGAGGCGTTATCTCGCAACGTCTGTGAAAAGCTAATCAACGATTACGACTTTATCTTTATCGACTGCGGCCCACACTTAGACTCACTTTTAAAAAGTGCATTGTGTGCAGCTGACGTTTTAGTGACTCCACTTCCGCCCTCAACCGTTGATTTACATTCAACATTGCAATACGTGACTCGTATTCCAGAAATGCTGGATCATTTAGAAGCAGAAGGCGCAACAACGAATTTGAAAGGCCATTTGGCTTTTATGTCTAAGTATTCGCAGAGCGAGCAAGATATTAATAGCTCAATGATTGCCAACGCTGTATTTGCTGAAGACATGATGATGGCTAGTATTCCTGAATTATCTGCCTTTAAGCGCTGTGCAGAAACATTTGATACCGTTGTGTCAGTACATCCTGGAAGCTACACAGGGGACTCAAAAGCTCTTAAAAAAGCAAGAGAGTCGCTAGACCAATTTACTTTGGCGCTATTCCAACACATTTCAAGAATTAGAGGTTCAGAATATGGTATCTAATGCTAAAGAAGCGCGTAAGCGCGTTCCATTTGGCAGAGCCTTAGTTGACTCTGCTGGTTTAAATAGTCAATTACATCCAGAAACTACTGAGTCTGCATTTGTTGCTAATACTGATGTACTGAACGACTCTGCTACTTCAATTAAAATTAAATTGTCCAGTGGGCGTACTCTTACATTCACTCGTAAGCACTTAACGGCGGAAGAACTCAAAACAAAGTCTTTCGTACACCCATTTAACCCGCGTCCAGCCGGTGATGTAAAACCAAATTCATTACTGCGGATCCGTAAAACTATTGCAAAGGTGCAATTTTCTGATGCGTTGGCAACACGGGATTCAACTGGTTATCACTTGTTTGATGGTCAGCGCCGACGTATGGCAGCAATCTTAGAGAATGCTGGATTAAATGTGCTGTATACCGATTTTGTACTAACAGAAGAAGAAGTTCACGAAATCGTTAAATACGTCCAAACCTCTGAAAAGTATAGTTATCGAGATGCGGGTTTTCAGATGAAAAAGGCACTCGCGAAAAACGAGCTCGAGATTGCCAACAACAAAACAGTTAAGTTATCTCTGAGAGAGCTAGCTGCTCAATTCGACGTATCTTATTCGTATGTAACGAGAGCACTTAAAGCCGCAGAAATTCCAGATGAAATTATTGAGTTGTTCCCCTGTCCTTCTGCTTTAAGTTCAACACAAATTATGGCTCTTTATGACATTACTCAAAAGCATCAACTTTCAGCTTTATTGAGCGAGCAGTTACTTGAGAAAATTGAAAAAATTTGCATCGATGCAAATGAAGGCGAAACATCGGTAGCGGGACTATTTGATGTCGATGGCCAGAAAAACAGTCAGATACTGAAGGTGTTCGAAGACTTTGATAAACAATCAAAACCCAAAAAGCTGGCAAATGATAAAATTGCCGAGGGTGACGACCGCAATCGTTGGGCTAAATTATCGACCCAAAATCGAAAGACCAAGGTCGAAGTAACAAGATTGTCGGAGCAAGAGATTGAGAAGCTAAAACAATTCTTAATTGATTTAGTAGAAGCAAAAAACCAGTAGTAAAAGAAACTGACAGGCCGACCGCCAAGCCTGACCTGTCATGCACTAACAAACATACTTATTCGGAGTATTTATGTCAGCAGAAGTGATGTTAACACTAGCCACGGCCTTAAACAACGCGATTACCAATAAACTACCATTCAGACTTCCTGCAATGAAGTTCTATGAACTGGAAGAACTAAATCGTTGTAGCGCGAAAATGAGACAAACAGCCAATTAAGAAAGTAAAGCCAGCAGAGATGCTGGTTTTTTTATGGAGTGATTCGGTGGAATCAAGCGTTAAATTCTGAGTTTTTTAGCATAAAAACAATAATTTAACGAGGTTATAGCTTGGTGCTGCTTTTAGATGGAACGAAAATATCTGCACCAAGCATTTTTAATGGTAAAATGTTGAAGATAAAGAAAATTTTCGATTATTAAGCCCGTGATTCCACCGAATCAAGCACAGATTAATACTGTCTAGCGCTTACATACTTTACAGGAACTTACTTCAAATGATTGCGCTGTAATGGGTGATGTACCCTATGTGGATTATTGAGATGAGAGTTTGTTATTCAATTCCGTAAATTATGGTGTGTTATTGTTGGTATCCTCTCCGCCTTTTAGGGCGGGCATTCCTACCGCTAGACGATTATACCCGACAGTAAGCATGTTCTTGGCTGTTTCGGACTACTTGCGGGGATTTCCCTACAGCACGAACAAGTTTGGGTTGTGTAACTTTCGTTGACCTCTTCAAAAACAACACCTGCGTGAGCGCATTTGTATTCCATCATTGTTTTCAACATCCACCTGCCTGCATCCAACGCTGATTTGGCCAGCTTGGTTTTGAACATCGAAAGGGAATTGACGTTACCAACGAAGATGACCGCATTGCTATCGACTAGCTTCCGATTTTATTTGTGTAATTCGTTCTTTCGACGTTTGCGGATTTTGGGGTGAATTGCTTTGACACCCTAGTTTGGGTGAATCAAAAAACTAATTTTTCCCATTTCATAGACTTGAATCTTCTCGACTGAGTTAGCATCATGTGCGCTTTGCACTAATCGGCAAAGTTTAGAAATAGACTTTACATTGTGTGTAGCAATATTGTGTTGGAATCGTCTCAATTCACCCAATGTACATGCACGGTAAGCTCTCTCGATAATTTTGTTCTTTTCCAGAAGACGCTTTTTTTCCGGGGATACTAATTCCAAAAGTTGCAAAATTTTGCTTATTTTATCGCGCAAATGTTCGATAGCATCAATTTCAGTCTCTACACCATATTTTTTCCACACGAGTTCGTGATGGGAAACCCTGTTTCGGAATTCTCTTACGGTTTTGACTAGATCTTTTGTATTGATTAGCAGCTCTTTGGTCTTAGTTGTGTTCCATTCTCCTTTGAAAACGGTACCCAGGTGAGTTGGCCAAATCAAACCTGGCCCCATGAACTCTTTACTAAGAATGTACTCCCATGTGGAAAATTCAGTTTTTGCTATTATCTCTTGATGCATCGGAGTTGGATTGGCAATGTTATAACGTTTCTTTTTGTCTTGTTGAACTTGCTTTGTAGCCTTAGAGAAGTTTTTTCTGATAGCTTCGACTTCAAATGGAGGATTCTTATCAGGCTGTTCTGGGGCGAAACTTTTAAAATGGAGTTTGTTCTTCTTCCACCAAAAGTAACCTAAATCCGAAGAAGTTAGTGCAGAGTCAATTGCGTTGCGTAGCGCCACTTCTGTGGCACTAAGCAAAGGGTATATAGCAGAACAAACGTGGGTGTTCCATAAGTAAGCCCCGAGCAATTCAATATCGCTTTGAGTTTTAAACGTGACCTTATAACTTCTTAGACGTTCTTCTGTAATAAAATCTTCTATAATTTCCTTATAGCTAATTGTATGTGGCATTTATCGTTGCTCTCGAACTTCGTTGTTGACGTCGGCGTCAGTATTAAATATAATTTTTGTCAGGTTGACGTCTGGCTCTAAGGATTATATCCAAGACCTTGCGTAAAGACCTAAAGAATTTGCCCCAGCCTTGAGCTGGGGTTTTCAATTTCAGGAAGCCTAAAAATCTTTTCAAGTCTACAATGTTGGATTTAATCTATATATCTGCACCAGCTGAAACTGTGAATAAGTTACTGATAATAAATTGTATTTTTCACTTTTAAACCTCTGATTCCACCGAATCAAGCCTGAGTTTTCTGCCCAGCCCAGGTATAGTGTTAAGCTCTGACGGATTTCGTTCCGCCCAGTCCCGCATTATTTCAATCAATGCTGGATTGTTTTGCTTAAACGCTGCTGCATAAGCCTCCCCTTTTAGCACAAACCCGTTTGCACCGGCATTTAGTATCGCCTTAGCAATCTCAGGCTGATTTGATGTAATTGCCGCACGCAGCAAAAGACCATCTTTGAAGTTCAATAGATTACCGGTGAGCCCTGCTGAGATGTACTTGGCCACCAAGTGAGGTTTTTTGTCGTAAATAGCCTTAAGTGCTTTGAGTTGCAGATTCATATTCCTTCACCACCCTATCGAGTTGCAGCCAGAGAAGATTTGCGTCTTGCCAATTTGATAACAGACTTACCTTGTTCGGTGTAGCCTCGGTACTCGTTTTTCTTAATGCTATTTTTCATATTATCAAGAATGATTGGCAGATCTTGCTCAGCGATAGCCCAATCATCATCGTGAAGCTCAAACACTTCACAAATTGCACAATCACCCGTTTCAACGGTAATGAGTGGGAATAGACGCTCTGCATACTCGGTTTCATTCAAATGTGGCTTAATCACTTTTAAGTAAAACACAGCTTGCAAATCGTAACGTAAGTCTGCGAACTGGTAGGCCGCTAACGCTGGGTTAGCACTGCGCGTGGTTTTCAAATCGCAAGGAACAATAAAATTTTTAACGGCTGTTAACCAATCCACTTTGCACTTAAGCATCAATCCGGTCTCAGGATCTCTTGTAAAGAATGCGACTTCCGCCATACCGTTTTTACGATTTAAAAATTTGTTCGCGTGAGCGTTGCGTTCAATGGCTTGATTGAGTCCTATAACGCTATCAAACATCTCCTTTGACACTGGCAGCTTAAGCGCCTTCATCGCGATATGTTGATTATCCTGAAGTAATTTAATGATTGCTGCACAGGTCACCGCTGACTGTAGTTCTGTATCACATAACGCAAAACACTCGTCACCAATGTTCGCTTTGATCCACTCCAATTGACGTGACTCAAACGGTTTTTGCGGAGCGTTGGCTTGCTCAAGGCGTTTGATTAATTCAGCAATGGTGCCGCTGGTTGTTAGTTTGTTGGCTGTGCAGGCATCTTTAAGCTCGGTTAATGACTTTGGATCATCTGGGAATTGCTCTGAGTCGAGCAGGGCAAATCTGCGAGCATTAAATACATCGGCTCCCTCTAGTGTTAATTCGTGGCTTAGAACACCGGACTCGCGGGATTTAGCGCTGAACTGTTTACCTTTACCGTTGATATACGCTTGTTCGTATTTCATTGGGCTATCTGCATAGCACTTAACCTGACTTGAGCTAATGGCATCTAATGAGTGATACACATCGTTTGGAATGTCTGAGTAAACACCTTCGATAAGTTCACCGGTGTCAGATAAGAATTGTGGTTTGCCGTCCACATAACTAGGCTTGACTAAATGCGTCAGGCTTGCAGGGATGATGCTTGAGGTTTGCTGGCAGGTGATGGTAACCATGCTCACGCTGGCAGGGTCAAAAAATGCGTTCATAGCAGAATTTAACGCATCTAAATCAAAATCAAATGAACTCATGATACTCACTCCAAAAATCTAACTCTTCAATTGAAACCATCATTACACGGCTTCCTATTGAGGCAAATTTCTAGAAATGGAGCAAAAAAATGCCCGCAAGAGCGGGCTATTGGAGTGAGCTTTTAGCTATTAGCTATAAGTTCTAGTTGTTTTAATAATGACTGCATCATACCAATCAAATTTTAATGCACAAGAAATTCACGAAAAATGACTTGAAAATTGACTTGTGGCGGCAAAACTGCTGAAATATGCAACACACTTTTTAAGTTGTAAGTGCTATGAGTATCAAAAGAAAGGTAACCAAAATTGCGTTAGCAGTATCGCTTGGTTTGTGTCATCCGCTGGCTATGGCCAACAGTGGCTTAGATGCTTTGTTAGAGGCAAACAAATCAGCTAAGCAGGCACAAACACAGCCAGAGAAAATGCCGGAAAGTGAGGGTAAGGAGCTTATCAAGAATGCTTTCTCGATGTTAAACGACATCGTATGGTCTCAAGCGCTTCCCGTGAAAGGTATGGTGATGATGGTGTCTCGAGATGGTACTCAAGTGCTCGCCTCCACGGATGGCAGGATTCTCGTTAAAGGCGGCGAGGTATTCGATGGCTGGAACAGTTCACCTATAGCAACTGAAGCCAACGCAAAGGCGGCATGGCTTGCCAAGATTGATAAGGTCTTAGGGGTTTCTGTTAAGGATATGGCTGCATATTACATTGGTGATTTAGCAAAAACAGAGCCCGATCTAGTTGTATTTGTGGACCCTTTATCGAAGTTAAACGCTGACCTATTCAATAAGCTCCTTTCGATTAAAGGTAAGCAAATCGCGTTACTGCTTACCCCATTAGTGAATGGTAAAGAGGCTGCGATTAGAGCGAGGGAGCTGTGGTGCGCCAAAGACCAAAGTGAATCCCTACGTTTGCTAGTTAACAGTGATTTCACCACAGCCCCGGAAACCCTCGAAAACTGCGACATTAAAAAGCTATCCACCACGATTGGGGTTACTCAATTTCTACAGATCCGTCGTTTACCCTATTTCGTTAACGGACACGGACTGCACAACGTCGGATTACCCGATTCATTAACTGATTTCATTTCCCAAACGGAGAAATAATGATTACTCGAGCATTAAAATTAGGCATGGTCGCTGTTAGTTTGGCAACTATTTTTGGATGTCAATCGATGTTCGAAACGGGTGAGGAGCCTACGGTTTGTGTAAACACTCAAAACAGCGGATTACCCTGTACCACCACTAGAGAAATTCTGAAACTGGCTGATACACCTGGCGGCATTGAGGCAGAAAAAGCGCGGCGAGCAGCTGAAAGCGATGAAGATTGCCCAGACTGTAAAGTACCTAAAAAGTCAGTGGCTAACTCCGGCGCCATGGCCGGCTATGGCTTGGACGCTAACGGCCAACCAATCACCCTGAATGAAGTCAGTAATGCTTACATGTTTACGGCTGATAACAACCGTGCATTACCCGCTCCAGAGCCTATCGCTGTTCGGCAGGCGCCCAAAATGCTTCGTGTTGCATTTGCTCCATGGCAAGACGACAAAGGCCGTTTACAGAATGTCGGTTATGTCTATACCGAAATTGAAACCCGTAAATACACCTATGGCCGTGAAGCATTCAACATGCCTGCTCAAATCACTCCGCTTTATATTCGTCAGCAATCCATTGAAGAAGAGCGAAGGGGTAACCCAAGCGAAATTAACGGAGTTGGCATTAAGACAGGTAAACCTGGGCGTAATAATTTCAATGCTGACCTAGAAGCGGCAAAGGCCACTTTGGATCAAGCGCCAAAAGTTGTTCAAGAAGCGTTACGCGCTAACGGCAATTAACACGGGTGCGAAATGACAACTGTAAATAACTGGAAAAATAGTCTAGGCATTGAGAAATATTCCTCAATCATCCCAATCTTAGATGAATTTGTGAGTGAGGAAGGGGAACATCTTGGTTACATCCTAGAAGGGGGTTACCTTGGCGTAACGTGGCTATGCCCACCGTCAGGTGGTTATGGTGCGAGTACGATTTCCACGCTGGATTCGATTTTCAAAAAAGTCTATCCAGAAGGGACTGTGCTGCAATTCTCGCTAGTGGCTTCAGACGACTTAGTAACAGTGTTAGACAATTACCGACATTGCCGTGGCAAGCGTAATCGGTTCGATACGGTCATTGATAATGACAATATGACCGAATACATGGTTGATTATTATAAAGCGCTTGCTGATACCTCAATCCCTTCGCGAGATATGGAAGGTGTACCGCTTCGCAACTTCGAGGTATGGGCCTCAATCAAGGTGCCTATCAAGAAAGCCATGCCGACTACAGAGGAAGTCGAAGATTTTGTAGATATGGCTAACAACCATGAAGCGTCATTACAACAAATCTTTGGTGTAGCGACCAAAATGCAACCTGAGATCCTAATTAACCGATTGCAGATGATCCACAACCCATCCCCGAATGCAGTTTGGCGCCGTGGAATTAAAGTAGATGGTAGACAAGGCTGTTACCGTTCTACTCAGCCCATCCGTGCGCAGTTGCTTGAACCTGGCACTGAGGTCAAAGTCGATGGTTCTGATTATATGGCGATTAAAGCAGAAGATGGTTCTACACGATTTATTCAAAGTGTGAGCATTAAAGAGTTCCCAGATTCCATTTACCAAGGCACGTTACATTTAATGACTGGCGATTGGTTGAAAGGGGATGATGGCGCTATTCCCGGCAATTTCATGATCAACCTTGTTGTTGAAATGAGCCCTAAGAAAGTCGCTAAGGATTACTCCAAGCGCCGCCTAATGGCCAAACAGATAGGTGAAGGTCCGTGGGCTCGTTGGATTTCGTCTTTGAAATACGGCCTGCAAGATTTTGAATACTACGAGCATTATCTAGAGCGAGAAAAGGCTCAGCATTGCCGCTTTCATTTAAACTTTCAAATGTGGGGACCGACTTTAAAGTCAGTTAAGAACTGCACTAAAAAACTAATCACGCGCATGGAAGGCTTTAGTTGGTCAGCTGGCGTGGATAGCTTGATTGGCCGTTTCACTTGGCTAAATGGTCTGCCAATGTGTACCTCAAGTGAAGTCAGTAGTTTCATTGAACGCTTTGACTTTCTCCCTAGTAACTTGGTCAAGTTCTTCGTTCCTATGGTGGCATCGTGGCCAGGAAACGCAGTTCGACACCCTGTGCTGACATACATTGCCCGTGATGGTCAGTTAATCACCTTTGACCCATTAAAGTCAGACTCCAATTACAACATCTTTATAACCGCAACCTCTGGCGCTGGGAAGTCGGTCTCTGCTAACTATTTGATTGAAGGTCTACTTTCAACCGGAGAAAACCGTTATCCAGATGCACTTGGTAATATCCACGGTGATCCTGATGGTGGCCGCGTATTCATCATCGACTCAGGTCGCTCATACGTTAAAACAACAGAGTTGTACGCAGGACAGTTCGTAGAGGTTATTCCGGACAACCGCTTTGCGTTTAACCTATGTCCTTTTAAGAGTATCGACGAATCTCAAAAAGATACTGATGAAGGCGTTGTAGATAGTGACGCTAACAACTATTTAGGCGCTCAAGGTGAAATGCTGTTGAACATCCTGAAGTTGATGGCTTTCCCACTTGGAGACTGTAACAGCTATCAATACTCTGCAATGTCAGTATTGCTCATGCAACTGTGGAACGAGAAGGGTAGGGAAACCAGTATTGACGATTTCGCTGATGCTTGTGCCAAACATCCCCGAGAAGAAGTTCAACAAATCAGCGACCAATTGACTCCTTGGTGTTACTTACGCGGTGGCCAAAACAGTTGGATGTTCAACCCTAGCAAGCCGCCCATTCAGTTTGAGAAGGATTTAGTGGTGTTAGAGCTAGACGGACTTAACGGTTCAGACCAGCTCAAAGCGGTGTGTATCATGCTGTGTATTCAACGTATTCAGCAGGAAATGTTTAGGCATGATCAACTGCATATTGTGAAAGCCTTTATTCTCGATGAAGCGTGGGAGTTCTTAAAGGAAAACAAGGGTGTAGATGAGCAGACCCGTCAGGTTCTTCAAACTCTGGCAAAATTCCTCGAATCTGGTTGGCGTCGTTTCCGTAAGTACAACAGCCTGGGTGTGTGTATTTCGCAATCGATGAAGGATGCCAACGAGTCGCCTGCGGGTATCGCGATGGCCAGTAACTCGGCTCACTTATTCTACCTCATGCAAAACGGAGAGGAACTGGCCCGACTCAATAAAGAGGGTAAGTTCATTGAGCAGGATTACCTTTTACTGAGGAATATCAAGACTGTTAGGCCGTTTTTCAGTGAAGTTCTGTTATGCAGTGGCGGCACAAAATCTGTAGGCAGGCTATATCTGCCAAGGGCTAAAGCACTGACTTACTCTACCGCTCCAGACGAGAAAAAACAGATTGAAATCATGATGAAAGACAATGGGGTCGATATGTTTACTGCTTGCCAGATGATTGCTGAAAGGG
The DNA here is from genome assembly GCF_000282755.1 of Shewanella sp. POL2. Classification (NCBI taxonomy): domain Bacteria; kingdom Pseudomonadati; phylum Pseudomonadota; class Gammaproteobacteria; order Alteromonadales; family Shewanellaceae; genus Shewanella; species Shewanella sp. POL2. The sequence goes on along the minus strand of NZ_AKZL01000014.1, from coordinate 31,627 downwards.
AAGGAAAAGATCTAGTCGGGACATGGCGACGTCGATTCGACGCCGAAAATGAATCTTAGGCCTGCTGCTCGCAGGCCTCGCGTTCTTACTTAAAAGAATGGATTAGCGTTGATACTGGAAACAACTTCTTCAAGCTGTCTCTCAGGGAGGCTCGAATCTACCCCAGGGAAGGGGGATAACAGATGTTTATGGGCAACAGCGGAAATCGCTAATGTGATACTCGAATGTTCATTGGCAAGATACAGCTCTATTGCTTGCAGTGTTTCTTCAGGGAATGACCAGTGTCGAATGAACACAGGAAGTAGTTCTTGGTTGAGTGCTGTGCATTCACCAATTGTGACATTAATACCCATGTGATCAGCGTAACCAGCTACCAGCATAGATCCACCGAATAACGCAATGCCTGTGATATACGAACTGGGTTTGCGCTGAATGTAGTCGAGTGCGATGGCGGTGTCGATTGAATAGTTTATGAGTTGAGTACTGACGTCATAAGCGGAGCTAGGCAAAAGTTGTCTTAGCATGTAGGTAATGATCAGATTGACACTTCTGAGCGTTCCTAGTTTGGTGATTGCACGTTTTAAATCATCAAAGTTTTTAATGACGGGTAATGCAGCTGAATTGGCTACACGAAGGAACAACGCAGCGAGAGCAGCATCATTACCAACAAGTCGGTAAAGTTCATTAATGGGATCGTCGTGCTTCAAAATTTCCCTGATCTCCGGTACGGGGACATTTTTGATAAGTAAATCAAACTGAGCGCTTTGGGTTGCGTCAGTTATTGATTTAGCCGATATGGTGTAGTTAGCCATAAATCATCCATTAATTAACAGCTTAGACGCTTAGACTGAAGAGTATCATGAAACACCTGATTGAGTGTAATCGTACATCAGTATCTATGCCGTACAAAAAAATTAATTAGTATAAACTACTTTAACTATGGGGGTCGCATGTTGAGAAATATAAATTGTATGGTGTTAGGTTTGATGTTGGCTGTTTTTTATTCGTTCACGGCGCCAGCATTCGCATCACCCGCGCCTAATGAGGCTGAAAGCTGTGCTGTTGCTATGGCCCAGTTTCGCTATTACGCACATGGTTATGAGACTGGGGCTAAATGGATCCCAGGCAGTTTAGAGGCACCTAAGTACGCAGAAAGCGAAGTCAATCCAGAAGGGGTGATTATTGATTATTATATTGCTAAAGAGTACACCGAGGGTAGCAATCAGATCCCTGTTGAAATTACTCGTCGATTAATTCACACGGCATATAACAACTATCAATCGGGTCATAGCGCATCGTTTGGGAGCTACTGGACGTTGGCCTCGTGTATGGGGGTTATTAATAAGCCAATCGAGTTCCTAGGACGCTGTGACGAAAGAGAAGCGCAGCCGACGAAAAGGGGATTCCAAGAATTCGTGCAGTGTGCTAGTCCCAACATCTAATTCTCAAAATTTGCCTCAATCAAGAAGCGTGATCTAATGGAGACATAGAACACGAATCGGATTGGGGCATGACAGACACGTCTTTAGAGCAATTATCCAAGTTTGGCATAACTGAGTTATGGCAAGTTGGACTTGTAATGCCTCTGCAATACAAAGATTTACGCCTTGTTCAATATGACTTGAATCCCTATCAAGGCTTCTCTGGGATGACGCTTTTCGGCGGTCATATTCACTCCGTATCTGACATCAAGTTAGGACGCACTAAAAAACGCAGTCCCTTCATCATTGTTGAGCTGACAGACCAACAGGGGTTCCGACTGAAAACCTTCGTTTACGACACAGCTGAAAACCTAAAATCGTTGAGCAACGGGCTCGCGATGGCTAATCAGCATCACCCTATCTATGTCTATGGCTTACCGGAATATCAAAACCAACAACTGATTTTAAAAAATCAGGAGTTTGTTGCCCCCGATGATTTAGGGCGGTTGCATGTGTGCTATGAACTGGCCAAGGGAATGAGCAAAGCGGAACCCAAGGTAATCGATTTCCTCAGCCGCTTACTGTCAGAACGTGATGTTATCAAGGAGTGTGCTGACAAGATTAGAGAGCTGCTTTCAGCTACCGCTGTAAGTAACAAACGACTAAAGCAATTTCTGGGTGCAGCCCCGAGTGACAACATCGAGCAGATGTTACAGGAGATCCATTTCCCCGATTGTGTTCAACGAGGTTACGCACGGATTCGGCAAGTTAGTAAGTTAGCAGCAGTCCTCATTGGTGCAGAGGCAAAGAAATTGGCGTCACAGTGGGGAGTAAAGCGTGTCCCGTTGCAGTTTGAGTCAGAGGCGATAGATAACCGCATTAAATCGTTACCATTCCAAATGACCGAGGAACAAAAATCCGCGGCATTTAGTATGGTCACGCAAATGACTTCGGCAGTATCTCAACACATGATGTTAATTGGTGACGTTGGCACCGGAAAAAGCTGTGTGATTGGCACCTGTGCCGCCTCAGTTGTGGATGCCGGTGGGCGAGTGGCCATTATGCTGCCTACTTCGAATTTAGCGCGTCAGTTACATAGAGAGTTCTCTGAGTATTACCCTGACATCAGCCCAACGTTAGTCATTGAAGGGGAGATCATTGAAGAGATTTCCCAATGTCGAATGTTGATTGGTACCACGGCGATTTTACACAAACAGTGGCCATTCACATTTGATCTGACCGTCGTGGATGAACAGCACAAGTTTTCAGTTGAACAGCGCGAGCTGTTTTGCGCTGACGGGGCGCATTTACTGGAATCGACAGCAACCCCAGTACCGCGAACAGCGGCTTTGCTAAAACATGGAGTGCTGAAGGTGTACGAGCTAAAGCATTGCTTCGTAGATAAGCGTATTGAGAGTCGTTTGTTAGAGCATTACGCAGGTCGAGACCTGGCAATAAGAGCGTTAGCGACGCTTCAAAGCGGCCAAAAGTTATTGATCGTTTGCGCCCTAAAAGATGAAAGCAAGTGTGAGGCATTTGCGGATATTCAGAATGCGACAGAGACATACGAGAAATGGTGCCGATTCATCCATAGTAATCGCCACGTCCTACCGGATGGTAGCGGGGTTGTTCTGGCGCATGGAGGGCTAACAAACGAAGAAAATGCAGCTGCAATCGATGCGCTCAATACGGGTGATGCAAACGTGCTGGTCGCGACGACATTAGTTGAAACTGGGCTGACTATTAAAGGGTTAACCCACTGCATTGTGATGAATCCAGACAGGCTAGGTCTTGTCCAACTCCATCAGCTTAGAGGGCGCTTAGCAAGGCACGGAGGGGTAGGGTACTTTGATTTACTGTTACCCCCTGAAATAAGCCCAAAATCAAAGGATAGGCTTGAATTAATTTCTCAAATTTCACATGGCGTGACGCTAGCGATTGAGGACATGAAACTGAGAGGATTTGGCGATTTAACCAAATCAGGTCGCTCGCAAACGGGAGTTAATCAGCGATATTTGTTCGGTTACAAAATCAATCTTGATGATTTAAACGATGCAATTGAGTTGATTGATACCTCAAGTTAGGTCAGAATCAACACAATTTTATTAACTCAAGAGCTTTGTGGTTTATGGGTAAGGTATGAAACAACAATCGTTAAGTAAAAAATCGTTCATCGCATTTATTGTTATCTTGGCTCTTGCCCTTCTCGTTTGGGTAGTGAGCCAGTTCAACAGCTATAAAACATCACTACCAACGGGTGTCGCCAAAGATGGCCCTCCGGCCCTAGCAACTTTGTTAAGCAGTAACGCCAATAACAAAGTGATCCAGAAATGGAGTGTCACCGACGGTTCGCAAAATATCACGGGTTGGCTGGTGGATCTGAGTGGCCAAAAACAAATTTATTGGAGCACGGGCGACTTTGTTATTGCTGGTGGTCTGGTGGATGCGAATGGCGTCAACTTAACGGAGCAGTGGGCGACGACGCTGGGCATCTCCGAAGCCGATAGGAATCAGCCACAACAAGCAGGTCGAGCACAACGCGCACCTGTTGCTCAGCAAACTTACACTGAGCAGGATTGGCAAAGTCTCACTGCGGCGAAATACATTCAACTGGGCTATGAACAAGCGTCAGCTGAGAAAGCGATTTATGTATTCTTTGAACCCTTCTGTAGTGCTTGCAGTAGCTTACTCGCACGTTTGAAACCCGAGATTGAAAGCAAACAGTTGGATGTGCGCTTGGTGCCGTTAGCGTGGATCAGCGCCAACTCTGTCCCAGCAATCCAAGCCATGATTGATGGCGGTAAGGACGCGGTGTGGAAGCACGAAGAGGCGAAGCAAACTAAAGCTGCTTATGCCACTGCAACCCCAACCCCAGAAACTAAGATGGCCATCATCCAAAACTCTGAGCTCATGGGTACACTGGGCATCCAAGGTACGCCGACGCTGTTTTATCGCAATGGTGGTGAAATGGTCAAAGTGGTGAATAACTTTGCCGCAATCTCCCAAGCCATAAACTCGCTACAACTCACCGCATCAGTCAATTAATTTCCCAACTCCATAAGGAGATCCCATATTGGGATCTCCTTGGTATTATAAGCACATTTGATTAATTTAATGTGTATTAATTCATCGCAAAATTCCCATTAATTGCTCAAAAAATGGGTAAATAAATTTATCCATTTATATAATTCTGATAACCTATGTAATCATAAAAAAATGTTGGGTTCAGAATGCGCGACTTAACTTTCAGTAAATCCGCTATAGCGCTACTTATACTAGCGCAATCGGCGTGGTCATTTAACGCTTTAGCTGTATCCGGTGTAACCATCACTGGTGAACTGTCTGCAAAAATGCCCGAAATCGTCTTGACCCCACCTTCAGGAGTGGTGGCAAACGTCCAGCAGGTGCAAATCAAACCAACTCAAGGATCCGGTGCGGGTTGTAGCTTAACGACGGATGTAGCGGCGGCAAAAGCCTTTACGCAATCCCAAGGTAACATGCTCTGTTTACTGGAGTGGAGCTTGCCATCAGGGTTAAGCACTTACAGCGATGGTATTCAGGGTTACTTGAATAACTCTGGCAATAACATCATCGGGTATACCGTAAGTATTTATTCTGGCAGTGGCAGTGAAAAAGTGCTGGTTGAAACAGGTTCGATGACTGTGGAAGCGGCGCAAGCTATTTCCCCAAACATCGTTGAAATCGTAAGTGACTTAACCACTGGTATCCAGTTAGGTTCGGACGTAACCAGCAACAGCAAGGGAAACATCCTCAAAACCGTCCAAGTTAAGACCGATTCAAGGCCATATACCCAAGTAGTTAATGCGCCGAGTCTCGGGGCGTGTACCATCCCGATTGGCAGCACATCATGTACCATGTCCACAGCTGGCACGACTATTGTTACCGACACAAGCAGTTCGACGGGCTCAACCAACTACAGCATGAGCGTAGATTCGGATAATGGCTATTTCAAAACCATCAATGGCCAATATCAGTCGCAATACAATCTCGCATGGGACTTCAGGACCGCGACACTCGACGATTATATGATGCAAGCGGTGGCCTCGGGTAACGAGGTGCCAATCACTAAAACATTTGCTGACGGCACGACACTAACTATCGATAACGAAAAAGCGCTATTAACAGTAGCTACCCCTCACGCGGGTAAATCAGGTACGTGGTGGCATCCACAGGCGACTATTACGCTAAAACCAGATCCACAGTATTCAATCAAACAACCAAGCTATAACCTGGCAGGAAATGACATTCTCTCTACCGATGTTATTACCTTACCTACGGGAGAACTTAAGCTGAGCCCTAAGCTCGTTGAGCAGCATTCCGATGTATGGGCATTCGAGTTTGACCTGTCTTCGCTTCCAGATGGCGTTTACATCCCATACGCGACGTTGACGGACACTTACAGCAACACCTGGGAAGGTGTCGTAGGTGAGTCCAGTAACATCGATAGAAATCCTCCAACTATCAGGATTTACAACACTAACGGCGGCATTGTTAACGCTGCCGACCCTATTTATTTCTTTGATGATATTCTCGTTGCGGCTGTTGATTCCATGTCTGGTGGGGGGAAGGTGATTGCTGCGTCAGTGGATGGCCAATCAGTTCTTGGAGATGGTATTGATGAAGGGATTGAGTATTTAAAAATGCTCAAAACTCCAGATACTCCATTAGAGCCCAATACTGATAAATTACTATCTGTGGTAGTCCAGGATAATGCTGGTAACACATCAGTACAGGAAGTCTCAATTCGATATATGCCAGTAAAATGGCAGATAGATGACAGAAGCCAGACCTATCGAAGAGGTGTTCAAGCGGTCTCTATGCCACTCAAAAACACCGAGGGGGTTGGTTGTCGCATGTATGCGTCAGCTGAGCAGGCACGTAAAGCTGGTGGTCAGTTAAATTATCGCTGTTTTATTGAATGGCTACAATTCCCTGATGGCACAGGCTCTGAATGGTCTAACTCTCAGCAAGTGCTCGCGGGTACGTTCCAAAAAGCGACCAGTACATCCTCACTTAACGAGGCTAAGTACAAGGTTTGGATGATCAACCGAAAAAACTCAGAAGCGCTCAGCTTTGTGGGTTCGCAAGCATTTAAAGTGACTGAGCCGGAGCCGCCAGTAGTAACTGTTGCTAAATACCGTGAATTTAAACCTGACATTTTTACGACGACAGTTGATGGTGGGGTGATTACCACCACGTCAGCTGAGTTTATTAACGGTGATTTAACTTTTTCAATCACTAGCAGTGATGGCACTCAGGTGTCATACCCTTACACACAATCAGGCTCAGCTCAGTCTAAAAAGCGGATTGGTAAAGTTTTAAGTGTGGGGGCATCTGCCTTGTGGACCACAAGAGATATTGAGCTAAAAGCTCAGTACACTGGGGACAAAACCGCGTTAGGCACTAAGAAGGTTAAAGTTCTGACTGTGCCAGCTAATACTATTGTAGCGAAGCTAGAAACCCCCGAGGTACTTCAAAACACTCAGTCTACGATCACTGCTAAAGTGAGTATTGGCTCTCTGGACTTCTTAACTCGAAAAATGACTTACGATAAAGAGACTATGGGTGATTGGTCTGCGGTCATTGCATTGGAGTCGCGAAACAAAGAAGGTACTAGCTATCAAAACCTAACAGAGCCATTAAAGCTTAACAGTGAAGGTGTGGCATCTGCGGAAATCCCATTCAAGGACTTTTCTATCGGCAGTTCTCGCTTAGTGGCTCTGGTGACTGTGGACAGTAAACTGGCTGATTACCAAAAAACGATTAAGAGTAATTCTGCATTTTTCCAGATTTATAAAGGTGAGGCTATTGACGGAGATATCCTGATAAAGCGCATGGCGGGTAAAGCGCCATTCGCGGCTCAATTGCTATACGTACCTAATACACTAAATGACCGTCGTGCTAAAGGCGACGTGATTTGGGAAATGTCGAAAGATAGTGGCGGTACATGGGAAGAAATTGCCACTAACAAAGACTTTGTGCAAATCCTGTTATCTAACAAAGGTATCTATCAATTTAGAGCGCAGATTGCTAACAAGTACAGCGGTATTAAACAGACCACCGATTTCCAAGAGGTGTTGGTGTACGACCAACCAGAACTGAAGATTGAGGGTGTTAGTGCATTACATGCTGGCGAGATTGGCCAATATAAGCTGCTTGATAATGATGAATCAGTCGATTTGACATCAACCGAAGTAGAATGGTCGTTAGATGGCGTGAACTGGGTGAAAGGTGATGATAGTTTCACGTTAACGATGGACAGTGAAACTCGCTATAACATCTATGCTCGCGCAGCTTATGTGAATACTGATTTGGCTGGTGATGCTAGATTCTCGAAGGCTACTAAGATTGTACGTGCTGCACGATTACAACCTGTGAGAATGTCGTTGCCAGTAATCAAAGCGATGGAAGAAGGTGTACCCTACACACTAGATGTGACAACTACCTTAGCTGATACTGCTGCAGGTACTCCAATCATTACTGAATGGACTTTGCCGGACGGTACTAAAACTCTATCACCATCTATTACTTACACCCCAACAGCGGCAGATGTCACTAATAAGCTGGTTACACTACAAGTCAGAGCATGGGCAGAGGGGTATCAGGCTGAGACTGAAAACCTGAAACGGTTAACGCCTGCTGCATGGAGATATACTTTCCCATCTTTTGAGATCATCAGCAAAACGAACAGTAGTTATGCCCCAACTTCTGGTTCAATGTTGATTAACACACCGACAGATCTCCCTCCTTACTATTCAGGAGTGACTTTCTCAGTAGAATGGAAAATCCCTGAGACATTTGAAGTGGTTCGTAAGTCAGATAAGCAAGTGGTTTTCAATGTGACGGAAGCGGGAACCGAGAATGTTCAAGCTACGGTCACCGATAACAGAGGAAACGCTAAGGTGGTTTCAAGCTATATTGGCACCAACCAAGCGCCGGAGCCCCAGTTGAGCATTGAGCCACGTTATAGCAACACTATGATGCGCGAGCCATTAACCGTGATAGCAAACTTGTCAGGCAAAATGGGACATCCATTAGACAGAATCAACACGGTTAGTTGGTATCTAGATGGCAAGCTGGTGGAGCCTACCAATCTGAGGGTGATGGTAAGTGGTGTTGAAGCGGGTGTTCACAAACTAAAAGCGGTTATGACATCCGTATTCAACATCCAACGGGAGTACGAAATGGAAATCCCCGTTGCCAAAAACGTAGAACCCAAATGTAACGTGAAGGAAAGCAATTATTCCAACATTCTCCGACTCGATCTGATATGTACTGACGAAGATGGTAAGATGGCGAAATACGAGTGGAACATTAACGGTGAAGTATCACCCTACATTGGATCTTATATTTACGTAAGTAAGTCAACTGGTTATAGTGCTGTGATTATCGCTAGAGGCGTGGATGACTCTGGCGCTTACTCAAATTCTATTGAGAAACATTACACATATTAAACCGTTCAAATAAAGAATCCCGCAAGTGCGGGATTTTTTATAAATGCTAATTTCATGTGAGACATTAAAATTTGTCAAATGAGACGTATAGTGCGATAATTAATCATAATTTTGGAATGCAGGAGTCATTGATATGGCTGTTCAACAATTACGTGAGTTCAGATTAAAACCTAAAGCACATCAATCTATCTGGGCTAAAGTGGGGTTGCCTGCTGGCGAAGGCCCTGTGCTAAGTGACGCAATAAATCATGGGTTTAGTATTGATGTTGTGAATCGCTTTGCCGAAGCCGTTTCCATGCCCGTTACGAACCTTGTTCAGTATGCCGGTTTAAGCCGGGCAACCTTCGCCCGTCGGGTAAAGGATAAAGAACATCGACTGAAACCTAGTGAAAGCGAAGCGTTTGCAAGGATGATACGAATGTATGAAGCAGCAACTTTGATGCTTGGTGGAAACAAGGCTGATGCTATTCAATGGCTCAATGAACCCGCAATTGGATTGAACGGTAAAAGACCAATTGAGTTAATGGGCTCTGAGTCGGGCACATTAGATGTCATTCGTCTAATTAATAGATTAATGCACGGAGTTTACATGTGAAGCTCTATCGCATTGTATCAAAGCAGTACGTGGATTCTGCATGGAATGGACAAGGGGCTGCAATGTATGGGGGGCGCTGGAACTCATTGGGAGTACCGATGGTGTATACCTCTCCTACACTATCTCTAGCAATCCTAGAAGTCTTAGTGCATCTCAATTCACCCCGAAGATTCGATAACTTCGTCACGCTTGAACTGGAATTGCCCGAAAGTGAATTGATGATGTTGCCACAAAGCGAATTGGCCGAGGGGTGGCGATACAACGACATAATGTCCAGAGGGCTTGGAGATTCGTTTATAGAGTCTGAATCGGCGGCTGGACTGATGGTGCCCTCGTTTATTGTGCCCTTGGAGCACAATGTGTTGGTCAACCCTTCCAATCCAGTTGTAATTGAGTCGGTTAAGAATGCCGTTGATTTAAAATATCAAATCGATCCAAGACTAATTTAAGTTGTTGATTAGCTAGCATAGACAACTCGGTTAAGCGGGTTCTCATTTTATTTATCGGATAGTGCGGAAAACCTCGCCGTTCAGGGCGAGGATGAATAGCGCAACGGCGAAGCCGTTCTGAGGGCTACGCCGGAGTTTGTTGCTGCTCAATATACTGCCGGATGATCTCAATTGGCGCACCACCACAGCTCCCCGCAAAATAACTGGGCGACCAGAGCGCACCTCCCCAGAGTTTCTTTTTGATCGAAGGGTAATTCTTTTTTCGGATCATCCGGCTGGATACACCTTTGAGACTGTTAACCAGATTCGACACGGCCACCTTCGGCGGGTAATTCACCAACAAATGCACATGGTCGTCTTCACCGTCGAACTCAACCAGCTCTGATTCAAAATCAAGACAGACCTTTTCAAAAAAGATTTTTAGATCATCCAGCACTTCTTTGGTAAAGACATTTCGTCGGTATTTTGTTACAAAGACCAAATGAACGTGCATTTTAAAAACACAATGCCTGCCATGCCTTAAATCGCTTTCAATTTCCATAGACCAATCTATAATTGAGTTGTATTGACACAGTATGAGCAAGCCATGCAACGACTGCAAGCCTACAAATTCGAACTGATTGTCACTGGAGAGCAGCAGCGCCAGATGCGCCGCTTCTCCGGTGCTTGTCGGTTTGTCTATAACAAGGCGCTGGCGTTGCAAAAAGAACGACATGAGCTGGGTGAAAAGAAACTATCGGCCTTTGAACTGAATAATCTGTTACCACAATGGAAAGCAGAGCCAGAAACAAAATGGCTGTCTGATTCACCTTCTCAAACGCTGCAACAGTCGCTGAAAGATTTAGATCGGGCGTACAAAAATTTCTTTGCCAAACGAGCAGACTTCCCGCGCTTCAAAAAGAAGGGTCAGTCAGATAGCTTTCGCTATCCACAAGGGGTGAAACTGGAGCAAGGCAATAATCGACTCTTCCTGCCCAAGCTCGGCTGGCTGCGTTACCGCAACAGTCGGACGGTGGAAGGTGAGATTAAAAACGTCACGGTCAGTCAGGTTTGTGGTAAGTGGTATGTATCGATCCAGACCGAGCGGGAAGTTGAAATTGCCGTGCATCAGGGCGATGCCATCGGCATTGACATGGGCATTGCCCGCTTTGCCACCCTGTCCGATGGCCGTTTCTACGCCCCGCTCAACAGTTTCAAACGGCACGAAACCGCTTTGCGCAAGGCGCAGCAGGCCATGAGCCGCAAGGTAAAATTCAGCAATAACTGGAAAAAGGCCAAAGCCAAAGTTCAGCGCATTCATTCCAATATCGGCAACAGCCGCCGTGACTACCTGCATAAAATATCAAACGACATTAGCAAAAACCACGCGATAGTCTGTATTGAAGATTTGCAGGTCAAAAACATGTCAAAATCAGCGGCAGGAACCGCCGAGCAACAGGGTAGGAATGTTAGGGCGAAGTCAGGCCTGAATAAAGCCATTCTTGATCAAGGCTGGTTTGAGTTCCGTCGCCAGCTCGATTACAAGCTGGCATGGAATGGCGGCCACCTGATCGCCGTTCCACCGAAAAACACCAGCCGGACGTGTCCGTGCTGTGGTCACATATCGAAGGATAACCGCGCCACGCAAGCTCGGTTTGCCTGTGTGGAATGTGGCTTTGAAGAAAACGCCGATGTCGTCGGCGCGATCAATGTATTAAGGGCGGGACACGCCCGATTAGCCTGTGAAGTGAGTGGTGCAACAATGCCGCCAGCAGCAGGAACCCACCGAAGCGAGTCCGGCGTTCGCGCCTAACCGCAGTAGGAATCCTCGTCGTTTACGGCGAGGAGGATGTCAAGACAAGTAAAATCTAACCCAAACCAAAAAAACCGAGGTGGTTGAGGCCTCGGTTAAATGGGTCTAAACGGAAGATGGTTGTTCACTATTGAGCTAGTTTGCTTAATGAATCGATCGAAATATCGGATATTGAATCATTAGCAGCATTTGCGGTTGCAACTTCAATTTGCATAAAGTAGCTAAGAACATAGGTATCATTAGGGCTGCTGGTGCTGTTGAATAAACTAAATGTGGGGTCTAAATAGTAGTCGCCACGCTTTAACCATCGATGATCTAGCGCGATTAAATTATCACCTATCGCGACAATCACGATCCCTTGCACTATAAGTTCAGCATTCAATATGCTCTGAGTTCTACAGCAATTCACAAAACTCTTCCCACATTCTACGTGTGCGGAAATGCGGTCCAACTCTTCAATTGTAAGACCTGTAATATTCACTGGGATCAGTGTTGTCGGGTCAATTCCTAGTTGATTCAAAATTAGCTCTAAGTCATTCACAGTAGATTTCATCGCCGCTCTCGTTGTTGCTGAACTGCATTCCGTCTAGTAATATACATGAACTGTATACTAATAGAAATGTGTAGATGATCAAATTCGACAAGGCTCACTGGCGTCACACGTATTTACTTCCATTTTGTATTGCTGCCGTCATTACAGCTGCTACTACGTGGTTTAGTCATAGCTATAAACTGATATTGGTACTCAACAGCGATAAATGCATTCCAGGTTCAGTATTCGTGGTAGACACACGACAAAAACACGTTAATAGCGGCGAGCTGGTGATGTTCATGTCTCCTCAAACCGACATTCTTCCGTCAGGGATCAACATCATAAAGTTAGTGGCAGGTGTCGAAGGAGACCTCGTAGAAATAGGGAGGTTTAGTGTGACCAACAAAAAACACAGGTTCCCAGCACCTATCGACAATGCGGCGAATGCGCTGAATATCGATGTACAAAAGCTCATTGGTACTCGGACTGTAGAGAATGGCGGGATCTTTGTGTTAGGCACAGAACCTGGCAGTTATGACAGTCGTTTCTTTGGTTCAATCAAAACTCAGCAGGTGATTGGTCGTGCTTACCTCATTATCTAATAGACAGTTTCTTGTTAGCTTGTTTGTGGCGGTAACGATGTCTGCCATTTATTTCGATGCAATGGCTACAGACGATAACCAGCAGTTTATTCTGGATGCAAAACGACAGATGGATGAAGTCCGTAGCCAAATCGAGGCTATGAGGCAGAACAATACCCAGCAGCCCCAAGGTGGCCTCCCCGCTGCTTGGGGGCAGCAATCTTACATTTCACAAGCACAAATGCTCACCCAGCAGGCCGATGCGATCAGGCATCAAGTGCTGCCAAAGCCAGAACCTGTCACGCCTGTTGTGCAGCAAGAGATAGCCGCAAACGGAGAGGTATTCATTTTCGCTTCATTCGGTATGCCAGCATACACGCTGAAATCAGCGCTGAGAGCAGCATCTCAAAGCCAAGTTAAAACAACAGTCGTATTTAGAGGCCTGAAAGATGAATCTGAAAGTCTGCGTGATGCCTCCAACGCCATTCATAGAGTGATAGATGAAGCAGATTTAGATGTTACTCCAAGAGTTATCATAGACCCTCGTTTGTTTAATACCTATGCAGTCGAAGTAGCGCCAACAATGGTGTATCGCAACGGTGGCAAAGTGGTTACCGCGACAGGGCTACAGTCATTAGAAGATTTCGTTAAGCAGTCCGAAGGCTTGTTGCAAAGCGGCTCGCTCGGGAAGTTGTCAGACACTTACGACATTACTGAGATGGACATGCTCGAACTTATCCAACAGAAGCTCAAAAAAGTAGATTGGGAAGAGAAAAAGCACGAGGCCGTTAGCCGATTCGTTAACCGTAAAGAGGTTCAGTTGACAGAGAGCCTTAAAGACGAGGATGTGCGTTACAAAATTGACCCGCGTGTTCGCTTTACCCAAGACCAAACAACGCCGGATGGCCAGTATTTTGCCAAGGCCGGTGATGTTGTAGATCCTACAGCATTACTCCAAATGGAAACCCGCTTATTCATGATTGACCCAACCAGTGAACGTCAGCTGGCGTGGATGAATGATGTACTTTCCGTGACTGAGCACAAGCAAGTTTACGTGCTGCTATCTGCGCTGCCGGCCGGTAGCGATTTAACCGAATTTAACCGGTTGCAGACAAAACTAGGCCGTCGCTTGTACTTGATGCAACCGACGATGGTGTCTCGTTTTCAGCTTGAGCATTTACCCGCATTGGTTGATTTGTTTAAGGGAGAAATCCGCGTCACTGAGATTGGTCAACGAACTCTGAGTAATGCGGGATTACCGACACTATTAGTAGCTCCAAATGGCGGTGCCAAATGATGAAGAAGTTCGCAAAAGTAGCTGTTTTTCTGGCTTCCATGATGTCCGTAAATGTGAGTGCGAACAGTAAGCCGGACTCGGTTTGCCCCGATGCTGGCTATTTCTCAAACCTGATTAACTCTTTTTGCTGGTCATGTACGCTACCTTTTAACCTCGCCGGATTCTCGGACAATGTGCCTAAAGGGGCTAATTCGAGTCGTTTATGCTCATGCTCGGATGCTCTGGGTGTGCCGGAGCTTGGGGTATCTCTGGGTTACTGGTCACCTGATCATTTAGTTGAAGTCTCTGCAACGCCATGGTGCAGTCCAACGCTGGGTGGAACCTTGCTACAAAATGACATGACGATGCGGGGGAGGGCATCCAACCCAGAAACTCAATCTGCCGAAACGGTATCGTTCTTACATTACAACTACATCATCAATCCGGTTTTCAAGATGTTAGGTCTTTTCTTGTTGCCTGAGTGCGACACATCCCCTGGTTACTTTGACCTCGATATTGCGTACATGTCAATCCTCGATGTCACCTACGAAAACTCGGCGCTATCATTTCTGTTCACTCCTGACGCAATTCCGATTGCGAATCCAGTTGGCCGCGCCATTTGTGTTGCCGATGGGATGATCACTGCTAGTAGCGGCAGTGCTAACGAGGCACTGTGGTTCTGCGCTGGTTTAGATGGTCCCTTGTATCCATTAACCGGCTTTATTGGGGCCGACAATGATTTTATCCGCAATACTCAGTTAATCACGACTCGTTCACTTGCTGCGCTACATCGCAGGGGGTTAGCGCGAAAAACTTACGGTAAAGAGGCGATGTGTAACGCCGAGTACAGTCCAATGATCCCTAAGGCGCAGTACAAAATTTCTATGATGTATCCGTCTCCTGAAGCTAATCCTGCAGCAGCATCAGCTGTGAAACCCACGAAGGCTTTTAATATTGAGGATCTACAAAATCCTGAAACTGGCAATTACGACAACAGCGAAGATAAAAATAAATCAACCCTAGATGGTTCATGGGATGAATGTTGTCACCCTCTCGGTTGGCCTACGATTTGGTGGGGTTCAGGTAGAAAGTCTCCTGGTAATGGAAAAGACCAACACGCGGTTTATTCAATTTTCAGATACACCGATTGCTGTGTGAGGGTTCAATAACAATGGAAGATAAACTGGTTACGTGGTGGGAAAAGGCAATCTCTTACGGAATAGGAAGCATTTACTTATTCAATATTTTAACTATGAGTTTTCTGGCGCTATTTCTCACAAGTAGCCCTGCATTTGCAGATCTCCCATTGCCAGTATCTCTTCAGTATTCCTGCCCAACAGGGTGGAGCTATTCCAATGGCACCTGTATTAAGTACACTTATGCAGCCCCGGTAGTGTCATGCTCGACACCGGGCTATTCAGTCACCACGGTAAATGGCTTACAAACATGTGCCAAAAACGAGTCCCGGACAACGATAAACAGTTGCCCCACTGGGACAAACTGGTTGGACTCTCAACAATCGTGGAACTATCATGACCCTCTGTATCCTAACCTTTGTTCAGCAAGGCAAAGCGCTTCATCTCAGGCCAGTTGCCCCACAGGGTACACAACATTTAGCAATGGAATTTGTTTTAAACTGCAGACCCCATTGGGTAAAACTTGCCCGGATGAAGGTGGGGCGGCAGAAACAGTAGAGCAAATTTGCCCACAAACCTATGTAGACCTCGGACTCTGTAAAAAGGACGAGACGGTCTCAGTTACATTGCCTGATCAAAGCTGGCAAAAGCAAAACGAATCAACCTGTAAGCGAACCTTGTATGAGGGAACCATTTCCACTTGTCCAACTGGCTACACGCCTGCCGGTGATGACAACTGCCAGAAAGTCGAAACCACTGTATCAACTGTAAGCTGTCCGGCAGGCTACTATCAAGATGGTAGTCAGTGTATGCCTGGGACTGCCCCGAGCTGCCCGGCAGGTACGACGTTAATGAACGGTTCATGTGTTAATTCCTCGGGTTCTGTCGCCAGTTGTCCAACTGGAAAAGAGTTAGATCCCTACAGCAATACCTGTATTACGGCGAAGGGAAACTTATCAGATCCTGATTACTTTATGCAGATGGGCCGCGATTTTGGCAAATCCGCGGTAGGCGCCATTGAGCTGCCAGGAGGCACAACTAACAATATTAAGCTTAATTACCGGAATGTTGGTCAAACAGATATGACCACATCTAATATGACCAATGCTGATATGCTCGGGCTTGACTCCAATAACGGTTACAACGTATCTGCAACAGGTACTTATCAGGACGAAAAGGCGCAACAAAAATCGATTAAAGAGGCCGTTGAGCGAAACACGGCTTATGGAAAGTCAGAGCCCGTTGTAGGGGCAAATCAAGATGAAACGAATGATGCGCAAGATCATAGTGCCAATGCTTATCTAACCTTGCTTGATGCTCAAAACAAGAACCCGCCACACACTATTGGAAAGGATGCTTCATTCCTTAAATCTGGATCACAGGAACAGCAAAACATTCTTAATGGTAGCGGAGGGCAATTTTTCGGAGATTGTTCAACAGAGACTGTAACCAAAACTACTATCGATGACTCCTTGGTTAAAAATACAATTCAAGAATGCTTTAAGCCAAACAGAAACAATCTTTCAAGCTGTAATAGAGAACGAATCTTAACGCCTCCAAACGAAAATAAAATTTTTGGCAGTGGTTTTGGATATTGTGGTAAACGCTGTATTTCAATCAATTTGGGAGATGAATCGGATAATGCTCTTCAAGACCATGAAGACGGAACGTGTAAAGTCTACCGCAATGCGTCGTCGTTCAGATTGCTTGAAGGAATAAATATTGTTTCCGCTACAATCGGTAAATCAAGGTACGACGATTATTTCAAATTGTCAGTCAACGACACAATTCTGAACCAGTCTTCTACGTTTCCTCTTGATGGACAGTCTTGCTCCGATGTCGGTAATACCACCAGTGCTACCCCTATTGATGTGACTGTGCCGTTTCAAACTGCATTGGCAAAAAATCGCACACTGACAGTCGAGCAGCTGCTATCAGTAAAAAACCTGGGGGAGGGCTATACAAGTATAACCATTAATTTTGACCAGGACTTGCTTGCTAACTGGGTTGAGGACATTGTTGAGTCGCCAGAAGGATGTGAGGCATCGTTGTCAACTACTGACAGTTTTTGCACGGCTTCAGATTGGAAATGCGATGCTCGGTTAGATTCGGAGTTAATCAATAACGGTGGTGTATTGAACCTGTCGGATATCGAAGGTGCACCGGGGGTTCAGGCCGTTTCCGGAGCTAATGACGTAGTATTAATGGTTATGCGTAGGGATTTTGAACCAAGCTTGGCAAATGGGACAAAATCAAATTGCGGTAACATCGTTGGCACCACAGATGATGAAGGTGACAATAAGAACGACGACGGTTTATGGGTATGTAAAGAGGGGATAGGGTTTCAAACTCATAGTATCTATAGTGGACCCGGAATGTATGGGACAGAGTTTGTTAACGTCTTACCTAAACGGAATAAATGGTCTGTATTTGCTGTTAAAATTAACAATGGTGTGACGTCTCGTTTTTACAATGAGAATGGCCAGATCTTTGATTCTAAGCAGATGTATGGTGGAAGTTTTGACTCTTTAAAACAACGTCGAATTATTATTGGGCGTGGGAATACCTCTGAGGATTGGACCAAACGAGCTAACGCACCACTATATCTTGCTCATTGGGAAGTACTGCGTGATATAACTTCGGACCAACAAGTGCTCGAAGCGTTAGAAAAAACCAAAGATATGTTTGCTCTGGTCAATCTAGATCCGTTATACGAGGGTGATGATGGCCTAACGCCTTGCATGTATGCACACATGGAAGATTATGTGTGTGATCCTCTTAAGGGTAATCGACTACCCTTTAATGGTGGCACCGTTGGTTATTCTGACATTCGGACAATGGGGGATCAGTGCAGTCAGTATACTTCAGATGAAAAATGCAGTATTGAGTCATCTACGTGTGCGGAGGGGTGGCTTGATTCGGCAACAAATACATGTTTTGGGTGGGATGTAACTTATCGCTGCGAGAGCGGTTCGGTTATAACCAAAACTGAAACGGTAGAGAACAATACCTGTTTTACAGATACTTCATGTGTGAACGGCAATTGCGAAACAAAAGCAAAAGAGACCATTACAGACTTTGTTCAAACCGCGGCGATGTATGCGGCGATTAACGAGTTAGATAACGGATCATCATGTACTGACCCAACTAATCCTGATACCTGCCAAGTGTTCGTCGGCAGTGTTGAGCAATGTAGTTGGGATCAACTCAAGGTAAATGACTGCTGCTCCACCAAAGGCACCGATACCACATCCAACTTATTTAAACTGTCATTAATGACCTTTAAAGCTGGGCAAAACGCAGTGTCCAGTGAGAACGCGTGGGTGAATGAGTATTTAGGCGGGGAATATGCCAAAAAAGGCTGGAGCATGGTAAAAAGTGGTTGGAATGATGCCGTCGATTGGGTATCTGACTCAACTAAACCAGCGACGGAGGCTGCAAAAGGTGCATGGGATTATCTTGGTAAATCCTTTTCGTCTGAAGCTACTGCTACAGCAGGTAATGCGACAACTACCGTATCAGGAGAAGCTGGATCCGTTGTTACTGACTTTTTTACTGATTTGGCTACCTCAATCGATACGGTAAAAACTCAAATCTACCAGTGGGTTTATGATGTCATGCCGCAGGCGATGCAGGAAGCTATAGTTTCTGGGGCTGAAGCGCTAGGGGTTGAAGTAGCCAAAGAGCAATCAGGTGCTTTAGCAGAAGGTGCTGGCGCACAGGCTATGGAAGGTGTTGTAAGTAACCTCATAGCAGCGCTTTCTTTCGTGATGATGCTTTACACCATTTATAACATGCTCAAATTGCTTTATACGATTCTAACGGCATGTGACGAGGAAGAGCTGAAAATGGGGACCGAGCTGAAAGAGCGCAAGTGCTTCTTTGTCCGTAAAGTGCCTTGTAAAAAGACATTAGGGATATGTACTGATAAGGCGCACAACGAGTATTGCTGTTTCAAGAGTACCTTAGCTCGAATTATCATGGAGCAGGTGATAGTTCAACTTGGCCATAATCCAGTGTCATGGCATGACAACGAAATGTGTCGTGGATTAACCCTAGACGAATTATCGAATATCGACCTAGGAAAAGTAGACTTCAGCGAGTGGGTGGGGTTAATGACTGAATCTGGTATGTTCCCTGAGCCTGACATGGAAAAAACGGGTGAAGATGCCATAGTTAACCCCGATGCGCGAGACAGCGCCGATGACAGGATTAAAAATCAGTTAGGGGTGGATACTGGTGTAAAAGTTAGAGAAGCGTTTGAAAACGCTTCCCCTGCTACTAACCTAGATTGTTCTGGTTTCCCAAGACCACCATCTTGCCCAATCTAAAGTGACAAAACCCCGCAAGTATTTTGTTAAATGGTTGCGGGGATAAGATTACATTTTGACGAAGAAGCGCTGAGTTTTGGTATTAACGTCAATGATATATGGATAATCAGTCAATGATTTATCAACAGACTCACAGGTTTTGCGTGAATTAGGTGCCTTTGGTGGCATATAAAAGTAGGATGGATATTCAAAGGTCTGAGCTAATAACTTGCTGCTCTCAACTTGGTAACAAGAACCAATGCCTAACTTTAAAATCGCATAACTACCGCTTCCATCACCAATATTCAGCAATGATTTCAATTCAGCCCCACTAAGCAAGGTAGTTGTAGAAATGCTCAATGCCGCAAATTTACCTTTGAATTGGGGTAATGGTAAATCTGAATAATTCGAATCAACCAGCACTACAGTTCTGCCATCAACTCCAGCTGTGAGTTCAAATTTCTGACCATTTGGCAAGTAGGCTTTGATTAAGTCACCTTTTGCTTGTTCCATCTGTTCTGCTGGCACAATTTGATAAAACATAAATGTTGGTAAAGGTGGGATCTCCCCTGAACCTAAGAAAAATAGACCCGCATTTAATAGGCCACCAGATAGGCCGGAACCAGAAATCACACCTAAGCCAGCTGTGCCAGCTGCCGCGTTCATTGCGACAACCGAGCCGCTAGAACCGTTAATTTTCTCCCATTCAGCATCAGAAACAATTTTGTCTTTGATGTTTCCATGCCCCCCATGACCCAACTTGAAAACTTTAAATGCAAAAGAATCATCAGATTTAATATCGAGTTGAGAGACTGTTTTAGGTGCTGATTTGTCAGTTGGTGTTGACGCGCAACCAGAGAACAATGCGGTGCAAGCAAGAACGGCGGCAAGTGAGTAGGTCTTTTTCATGGTGAACTCCTGATAGAATTGCCAACAATGTTAACACAGGCTTAATACTTGGCAAATTTCTTGAAATATAATATGAGTGGTTAAAGGTTGATTGTTTTGCCTGTGAAAATTATCATTTGGACAACACATAAATTTAATGGTGAAGTTTAAATGGGCTCAACAAAAGATCAGGGGTTAGTCATCGAGCGTGACGACAATACCCTTGTTTGTGCATTACCTGGAAGCGGCAAAACCTATGTTTTGGTAGAGCTGACTAAGCGTTTACTGTCCAGAGATGGCGCCTATTCTGTCCATTTACTTACGTTCACGGATGCGGCTCGTGTTGAGCTCACTGAGCGAATGCTTCACGCCCTTACCCCACGAGCTATGGAACGTGTAACTATCAGTACCTTTCATTCAACTGCGTTAGCGATGACTCGCGGCAAACTTAATCGCCGGTTATTAATGGCCAATGAGTTAATGCTGTTCGTTAAGTCGGTGCTCAATGAAGCTGACCATTTAGACCTCATTGATAAGTTCAGATTTAAGGTGCCGGACGTTGTTAGGCTGTTTGATGAAATGGGCCGAAGCCAAGACCTGTCAAAAGAGTATAGTGACACAGAAGTTGCCCTGTACGAGCTTTACAAAGATATGCTGATTAAGCAGGGCAAGACGGATTTTAACGTCGTATGCCAATTGTCCGTGAGCTGGCTGGCGCAAAGGGAAATCCCTCCTGTGTCGGCTACGCATATTCTGGTAGACGAATTTCAAGATACCGATGCACTGCAATACATGTGGCTACGTGAACACGCGCTGCTTGGTAAAAAGCTGGTGGTCGTTGGTGATGACGATCAAGCTATCTACTCGTTTAGGGGTGGCCAAGGATACGACAATATGGTGGCCTTTCAGTCAGAGTTTAACGCAGATGCTTACGTGTTAAGAGACTGCTTTAGATGCTCAAAGGAAATCCTGAATCGAGCGGGGATGCTGATTAAGTTCAATAACCCCGATAGGATTGATAAGCCGATGAATGCGGTTAGGGAAGAGCAAGGTACTGTCAAAATCATTAAGTCTGGCACGATGGATAACCAGCTTAACCAGATTTTAGATGCGGTGAGCAAAGAGCCTCATACGTGGGCAGTAATTGCGAGGAACAATGCCATCCTTGACCGCGTTGAAACGGTTATTCAGGGTCATGGCATTGAGTACAATCGACGCGGCGGTAAGTCGTTTTTTGATGGCGTAGCACCCTACAGCTTGATTCAAATTGCCTCTGTGATTTCAGGCAAACATGATGACCATACCCTGCATCGGGCTTTGGCGGCTTTGTCAGTGCCAGAGGCGGAAACGGCAAGAATTATTGGTTTATGCCGGACGGCGAAAACGACCTTTGGCGGCCTTAAACATGCGGAGATTGGTCATCATGCTGACCTGCAAAAGTTCCACTCATTAGCTGAAGCCTGGCATGACATACCTGCAGGGCGTGAGGATGCTAAGCGAACCTACATGCAATCTATCGTTAAATTGTTAGCCATACACCTCGATAAGCGGGACCAAAAACATGCTCAAGTCGTCGGTGATGTCATTGCTGGACGTCACTGGGAGAGCCTGGGCGAAAGTATTGCGCAACTGAAGTCTTCGTTAGACTGCAAAAAGCGTAAAGACCAATCAGAAGAGGCCGCACCTAAGCTGTCATTGATCACTATGCACTCTTCAAAAGGTTTGCAGTTCGACAACGTGTGGATTGTGGGGAGCGACACAGGAACCATCCCGAGCAAAGAGGCGTTAGCAGAGGGTAAGATAGCGGAAGAACGTCGATTAATGTATGTGGCCATGACCCGCGCTATCTCGTCGCTCACTATGAGTTACACCAGTGAGCCCAGTGAGTTTCTGTACGAGGTTAACAAAGAAAGGGTTGTAGAGCTGGAGTCTGGATATGAAGACGATGCTGACGATTTTGACGCCGCTTGACATCCTCCACCCCCTAAAGAAGTGTGGGGTTTTACGCTTAAACTGACAGATTGACAAACCAGTGAAATTAAAATAATGTGTATGTGGGCGGATGCCCTTCGCCTTTCTAAGTGTTCTACTTTTCAGTAGGCATTCTTTTCAGGGCCATGATGTACACACCTGTTCATGGCTTTCGTATCGGTGGCTTTAGCTATTTCTGATTTACCTCCAGTTTCACTAGGAAATAACGATTTCCTAGTGCAATTGCGCAGCCGAACCTCCCACCTAAACGTCTGGCTCGCTGAATATCAGCTTTCCATTTCTTTACGAAAAATCTATCACTGAAAAATTCAGTTAGATAGATTCGGCGTTTAGTTCAAAAGGTGTTGCTACGCAGCAACCAAAAGTCTCCGTTAGCCTCGGACTCAGACTCAATTCAGATTAGCGACCTGAAACCAGATGTTTAGATTTTCTAAATATCTTCCCTTGTGGGTGAATATTCCCCCACAGGGATTGTTCACCCAATTTTTAATTATTGGAGTGAACTATGAATAGTATTTTTTCGGCCGAGAGTGTTCTGCATCAGATCACCCTTAATCAAAAAATCACACTTTGTGACGCTGAAGGCGAGATTCAAACTGCTTCAGCTCAGATTGCCTTGCTTAACGATTCTCCGTTTCGTGATGTCAATTCAAAAATTCAAAAAAACGCCAAATTCCATGCTGATTTAGCTGGTGAGTTGTGTGGGACCCTTTATTTATCTGCGGCTGAATCTTTGAAATCAGAGATGGTTGCGACATTTAAAGAACTAATGAATCGACTCCCTTTAGAGCTTCAAGACAGTTTTACGTATGCCTTGCTTGACTCTGGCGCACGTACACGCTTGGCCAAACGGAATCTATTCAACTTGTTACATTGATTAACAAACCTACCTTTTTGGGGTGATGAATTGCCCTAAAAGGCGTTCTCACCCCTTTTCTTTTTTATTTTATTAAAACTGGAGTGAGACTATGGACGCTATCGTATTTGCGGCAATCTTTATGGGTTTTATGACTATCTATCTGTTTTTAGTTAGACCTGTATTAGAGAGATTGGGCCTAGTTTGGTAATGCCAAATTAACCACTGTAAATCGACATCACTTAAGCGTCCTCTAGGACTGTTTATGGGGTGTCACTAATGCTCTTTCGCAATAGACAGCACTAGCGACACTCTATAAACAGGAATTTTACTTATGTCTACACTATCTGCGATTTTCTTCTCTGATCTGAATGTGCTCGTTACCGCGTCTGAAAAATGTGTTGCTATTACATCAAGCAAGGTTGGTTTTGATGTGAGCAGCAGTGATCATGGCGAACTGGCTGAGCGTTTATCAGTTTGGGCAAAATCTCAAAACATTCTGTCACCAGAGGAAACTCTAGGTGTTATCTAACCGGCTAGTAAGACCGTCTTACGGACGTGTCAGCCAATCAGTGCCGGTGCTGATTGGCACAACTAACCAAAGTGGGTTTTTTCAAGCCTATTTTGCTTAGTACCACTCCATGCTTCCTCACAACAACTCCCAATTAAGCGCTGAACATCAGTATTCCAATCGCCTACGCGAAACTGGAATTTAATTGCCGAGTTGTTGTTTGGTTGTGGTGCGTCTACTAGAGCATCTAGTTTGACCATCACAATCTCCCGAAAGGGCGCTTTGATGCTGCGTTAAGCATTTTTTCCCTTGTGGGTTCTGCCCACTAAAGGGCCGTACCCGCAACTTATTTATTTGGAGTGGGTATGGCTAAAAAATATCAAACCCGCGAGAAATCGTTGGGTGAATTAGGCATTCATGAATCTGTTGATTGGAGCGCTGAACAATGTCGCGCTTTTTGGGACGGAATCATTTCTGCAAATCTGGAGTTACTGAGAGATTCGGTGACTGAAGCGGAAGACATTCTTGACTGGGTGTTTTCAGAGCAGTTTCTAGTTGCTTGTCGTTATGCTGGTTTAGATTGTGATTTACTGAGGGATGGTGTCTTAGACGTCGTTGACCCAGTTGAAATCGTCAATGCCAGAATAAAGCTCAACAACGAAACTTGGTCTAAAAAACGCACTAAGCAGCAATCGCAATTGCGAAATGGCGAAGGCGTTTGGCAGACTATTTCTTGGGGCGAATCATTGGCACTATTTTGAGTCAGTATCGCTCCAGCATATCCAATTGCATCAGTAAAATCCGAGCCATAAAACGCCAACGGAGTTTGACTGCTGCAGCTGGTGAACAAATCAATTTATTAACCCTTGGGGTGAGTTTTGTCCCCCCGGGGCAGACTCACCCTTTTTTTATGCCTAACGGGCATATTTGGAGTGAGTCATGAAATTTAATACCGCAGGTAACATCGCTGCACGTCAGGCCAAAATTGCTTCATTGCAAGGCCAAAAAGGTCTCCATCTGTCTTTAGATTTCTCGTCCTTTTCGGGCAAGAAGTCAGAGAAATCATCAAAGGTATTTGATGATCAAGGTGGGGACGTGTCAGAAGTCACAGAGAAGCCTCGTAAGTTCTTGGTTGATAAATCAGCCCTTAAATTCGTCAGTAAATATTACATGAGAGCTAAGCGACTCATGGATACTGCTGGCATTCCTGTTTGGGGTGGGTGGTTAGTCCCTGAGAGTGAGTTCGATACCTTAAAAATTCGCTTTGAAGCAATTCAGCGTGCTTTTAATGAGGAAGCAGAAGCCTTCGTGAAAGATTACGAAGAGCTGCTGGATAACCAGTGTGCGGCACATCCTGAAGCGGCAAGATTCATTCGCCGTGATGCGCCTACTGTCAGTGACGTGGAATCACGCTTCTATATGAGCATGAGCCCACCAATGTCTATCGTTATCGGTTCTATGTCCGATGATGAATCGGCTGCTGCTGATACTCACTTGGATAAAAAGCTGCTTCAAGAATTTGCGGATTTGTCAGAGGATGTGTTGAATAAGATTGGTCGCGGCGACGTGATTGGTCAAAAGGCAATTTCATTCCTTGCTGATATGGAAGCAAAGGCGGCGAACTTCAGTTTTCTTTCTGATACTTGGGTCGGACTTGCGGCATGTCTCAATGAGATGCGCAACTCGTTCCCTAAGAATGGGCAACTGGATAGCAAATCGTTAGGTTTGTTACGGCTGTTACTAACGTCATTAAGCAACAAAACCGCGCTTGAAACTCTGTTAACGTCATACGACGAACTAGGCTTGGAAGCGATGGTTGAGCCTGAAATTGTTAACGAGCCTATGGCTGAGATTGATGAAGATGTCGCTCAGTTGCTACATGCGTTACGCGGATCCACAGAAGACAGTGGTGAAACGGAAGTTACAACGGCAAAAGTGACTGAAGAAGTGGAGCACTCGGAATTAAGTGCCGAGTTAGATGCCGCTTTTGCTGCGTTTTTTAATTAATTTTTAAACCCTTGGGGGTGAGTTTTGTCCCCATGGGGCAGACTCACCCTTTTATTTTAATGCCTTACGGGCATTTCTAAAATTTTGGAGTGAGTTATGTCTATTAAAGCTAAACAAGTATCCGGTGCAACAGTATTCCCATTATGCCCAACTTTAAGCGGTAAAATGGTCGCTGTTTTTGAAGGTATGGCTAACGTGCCAAAAGTGAACCCCAAGTACAGACCAAACGAGCGTAATTTGCTCATTGCGCTGACTTGGATGTTCGGAAAGAGCCGTAACATGTCACTGGCTTGTTATGGCGAAACAGGTACGGGTAAAACGGAGTTTGTCGCGTTTCTTGCGGCTTCTCTTGGCTTATCTCTGCACCGAGTATCCGTGAGTGAAACCATGCGCCCCGAAACGCTGAAGGGCAACATTGGTATCAAAAATGGTGAAACCGTTTTTGAAGAGAGCGTGGTGGTCAAAGCGTATCGCGAAGGCGGTATTCTGTTGCTGGACGAGCTGGATAAAGGCTCATTCGACCTGCTAGCTAGTCTTCACCCAATCCTCGAGGGCAAACCTCTTGCGATTGAGAAAACTGGCGAGGTGGTAAATCCTCACCCGCTCTTTAGAGTAATTGCAACGTGTCAGACCCCAGGTATAGCCGACATGTCTGGCCGTTACGGTTCGATTTCATCCGATATGGACGAGGCGGTTAAACGTCGCTTCCTTTGGATTGGCTTTGAATATCCAGCAATTTCTGTGGATACAGATATTCTCGGTGATATGACTAAGCTGTCTTATCGTATTCGTCTTGCGATGGCGAAATTTGCCAAAACGGTACGTGATGCGATGAACACCGATGCTGTCAACGGCAATTCTCAGCACTGCATTCAATCAGCACTATCAACTCGTGTTTTAGTTGATTGGGCGGTAATGTGGGAGTTGTTGCCTGACTTCACGATGCAGGAGGTGTTTGAGATTGTGTTTACAGCCGCTTCAACTCCTGAAGAGCGTCTAGCGCTTAATGAGTTGGGCAAGCTGCATTTAGCTGAAATGTTTACGCAATCGCTAACAGCTGCGAATGCTTAATTTAACCCTTGGGGGTGAGTACGCCCCCAAGGGCTTTCTCACCCCATTTTTTTTACCTTACGGGTGCAATTGGAGTGAGAAATGAAAAGAAATACTGAACAAGCGTCATTCTCGATGCTGTCGAATGCGTTAACTCGCAAAGGCGTTAACGTCACGATTGCTGGTGGCAGTTCTTACACCAACGGTAAAAGAATTGTCATTGGGGTTGGCCCGTGGGATCAGATGGTTTGCTCGTTACTTCACGAGTCGGCCCATCTCAATCACACCAACTTCAGTGCAATCGGAAACGTCATGCAGCAGACCAGTACAGCGTTGAAAAACGCAATCAACGTGCTTGAGGACATAAGAATCGACTTGCGCAATATCAGGGAATTTCCTGGCGCAATACAGTCTTATCAATCAAGCCGAAGAATATTGGTAGACATCATTACCAAGCGTGAGTTTACAAACTGTCTCGACGACATTTTGTATTACGTACTTCTAGTCGGAAACCTTGAAAACGGGATTACTGCGATCAAACCAGCATTAGCTGGATTTGATTGGGTAACACTGGAGCTTGATAAGTTGTGTTTGAAATACGCACAGCTTGCACAAACGGCGAAAGACACCTTAGAAGTGCGTGAGTTGGCAGAAAACCTTCTGTTAGAGCTTGCGGCAATGCAACAGG
The DNA here is from genome assembly GCF_000282755.1 of Shewanella sp. POL2. Taxonomy (NCBI): domain Bacteria; kingdom Pseudomonadati; phylum Pseudomonadota; class Gammaproteobacteria; order Alteromonadales; family Shewanellaceae; genus Shewanella; species Shewanella sp. POL2. The sequence continues at coordinate 4,068 of NZ_AKZL01000014.1, read as the reverse complement.
CTAATCAGCAAGAAGCTGAAGGTGAAGCTGAAGGTGAAGGTGAAGCTGAAGGTGAAGCGGAAGGTGAAGGTGAAGCTGAAGGTGAAGCGGAAGGTGATGCTGAAGGTGATGCTGAAGGTGATGCTGAAGGTGAAAGCAACGGCAAGCCAAGCGGTAAGGCTCTTAGCAATAGCGCAGGGTTCAACGAAATCGATTTGGAGCAATCTTTCGAGGACTTGGACGTAGGCAAACTGTTAGAGGCTCACCGAGATCAGCAAGATATGAGTAACTATTCTCGTGTTCCTAAACCAATCAAAGTCATTCCTTACACTGTGCAGGAGTTGTTGCGTGGTAATCCAAACAGTGTTTTCCCTGCGGCAAATCTGCAGGTGAATGGCGCTGTCACCAATGCTATTAAGGTCATGTTTCGACAACGAAACATGAAATTATCCGGCGTGACGCAGTTTGGAGAGTTAGACGAGGATCGGTTGGTCGATGCTTATCTGGGTAACCCTGGCGCCAAAAACATCCGTCGTGATGTCGCGGCAAACCTATCTGTAGGTGTGTTGCTTGATGCTTCAGGTTCTATGGGGTATCCGGATGACGATACACACCGCTCTTGTGTAGCAACAAAAGCGGCAATGGCAATGACACAGGCTCTTGAAAAACAGAGTGGTGTTTTGACGTCATTATCGCTGTTTGGTGAGTTTTATCTTGAGCTAAAAGGTTTTGCTCAGAAGAAAACACCTTCGGTCTTGCCCTATTCAGACCTCGGCGGCACAAGCACTGGAGCTGCGATGATGGAAATGGGCAGCAAGCTCATTTTACAGTCATCGCAAAAAAAGGTGATGTTTGTTATTACCGATGGTCAACCAGACTGTCCGCATGAAGTGGTTGGTTCACTCGATTGGTTAGCTCAGCATGGCGTTGTGGTTTTGCCTGTCATCATTGGTCAGGTGGACGTAAGGTTTACTGGTTTTAAAGACCTGAAAGTAGCCTGTATCGACCACGTCAACGAGTTACCGAAACAGTTAATGCAGTTGCTTAAGCAACACATTTAACACAATTAATCCCTAGAGGGGCGTACTTCCCCTCTAGGGAGAAGTGCGCCATTTAGCGCATGAATACGCAGTTTGATTGCTTCCCTGCAATCGCTCTCTCTGTGTGTTCGTCCTAGATTTCCCTCGGGGGATCTTTGATGCGTTCTCTAGTTAGTGGGTATCAAAGATCCCCTGAGTAAAGGAGCATTTATGGACGCAATACAAAAAATCCAAGCTATTCGGTCTAGCGTTAATCCGTTAGACATTTACGGCAAAATTCCGGCGCTCAGCGAAGCGCTACGCAAGAAACCATCTCAAGTACCTGATCCTCGGACGGGGAGTGGGACAACCGTGTTTCGAATTGCATCCAATGGTTCTACTTACCTCAACGGGGTTGGTTACATGGATGTGATTGATACGGTGGCATACGTACTTGATCTACCGAAGATGAAGGCCTGCGATGAAATCAGTCGTTTGGCTAATCTGAAATTAGATTCTGAGTACGTGGCATCGGGTTCCTGCAAACCTGCCGAGTACAAATTACCTCCTGAAGATGTTGCAAAACGTACCGAGTCATTACGCAAGGTGTGGTCAAAATCCGTTCTCGCAATGGAAGCTGATTATGTGAAGGCTTATCTGTCTAAACGCGGTTTAGATGTATCTGACTTACCCAATACACTGCGCGGTATTAAATCGTGTCTGAACGTCAGCAATGTCGATGGGAAAATAGTGAAAAGCTGGACTCCAGCGATGTTAGGCGTTTATTTCGATAAAGAAGGAAAGCCCCTGACATTGCACCGGATCTACCTGACACCCGAAGGTAATAAGGCCAATGTGGAAGACGTCAAAAAGATGATGTCACCACCAGGTGATATAAGAGGTGGAGCTATCCGCCTTGATTATCATCCTGGGGAACACTTGGCTGTTGCTGAAGGCATTGAGACTGCTCTGGCAGTGCGAGAGATGTCCGGTTTACCGACGTGGGCGTGTTACAGCGATAGATTGTTAGAAGCTGTTCACATACCATCGAGTGTAAAACGAGTCAGCATTTTTGCTGATAAAGACGTTTCTGGCGCAGGTCAGGCGGCAGCGGAAAATCTCAGGAAGCGGTTAGAATCGCATGGTGTTGAGGCTCGGGTATTTTTCCCAAAGCAAGCAATACCAGCGGGTTCGAAAGGAATTGATTGGCTTGATGAATACAATCAACTATCAAAACCGACAGCGGCTTGAGTCGTAAATGAATACCTTACAAAAGGTGTTCATTTTAAAGTGGATTAATAACAGTCTGCTTTGAGATGAACACCTAAATACCACACACAGCGAGGGCGAAAGCCCTCAATGGGAAGCCCTCACTCTATAAACTAATGGAGTGAATATGAGTCAAAACGGCTTTCCAAACTGCCCAACGAACTACGTTGATGAAGTGAGCTTTTTCCTTGAGTTTCAGCCGATACCGAGCCAGAAATCTACAGGAGAAGAAATCCACATCAACGGAAAAAACTACCTGCACCCCAGCGTGAAAAAGGAGGAATCCTTTAGCGTATGGCGGTTCATTGAGACAGATGGTGAGCGAATGATCACAAGCTCTCACACCGATTGCGGTGAAGTGCTTGGATACGTTCTTAGCCGGAAGTCTCCACCCGCAGGTATCACTATCAGGGTTCCCCTTGATAGTTAATTCCAAAGCCCTGCCAACGCGGGGCCGTTACCGAGTGGCCAACTTTGATGACTACTCGGTAACGGCCTCAGTGCTAACCGAGCAACCCTTCCAACCTTGTTTAAGACCGTCGTAAATCGACCACTTTAAATACAGTTGGATTTTGCATGACTAATGAACTTGATGATTCTTGTACTGCGGTCATGTATTGGCGAAAGCCCGTCGAACCTACGTTAAGGTCTAACAATGCTTTAAGTACCGCTTAAAGCCAAAACCCTTGAGGTGTGCATAGCCTCAAGGCCTGCGCACCATTTTACTTTTTTACTAATTAATTTTTAGGAGTGAGTTATGGGCGCAGGTCATTTTTGTCTAGCAAACGCAAGTACCGTGCATATCGAATTACCATTTGATGAAGCGTGGGAGCCTTGGGAGTTGCACGACGAGACTCAGTGGTTTATTGACGACGTGAAAGCGACGGTTCAGTCTCTTTTACCCAAATCATTCACTGAGCCAACATTTAATGTTCGCACTAGAGATGGAGAAATTATCGCTGAAAACGGCTTTTATAAAGTGCTGTTAACCAGCTGGTGTAGCTACATCGCTATCAGCGTACAAATCAAAGAAGCGAATTGGTCAGAACCTTGGGAATTTAATCCTTTGGCTCTTTTCCATCATGCTTCTGCAAGTACAAAACTTTTCGATGAGTTAAGTGAGCAATATGAAGTCCGAATCGCGACAAGCGCTTGGACTTCTGGTGCTTACATTCGAGAAGCCGCATAAATATAAATCAACATAGATTAACCATCCCTAGGGAATTTTGCCCTAGGGCGGATTCCCTTTAATTAACTTTATAGGTATCCGCTATGAAAAAATTCATTTGTGATGGTGAGAACTCAGCAAGGGTGATTGATGCCACTTCACTAAAAATGGCTCAAGAATCTATTGAGTTAGCTAATTATGTTTAGTTGTTCCACAGGAGAATATTCATGTTACAACAGAACGTGCTACGATGCTCAAGTAAACTTTTTATACGAGTATCTAACATGCCATCAATCACAATTCGATTTGATGATCGTGACACTCTTCTTGCAGAATTGGAGGCCAAAGCTTCTCAGCTCGGTATTACAACTGAGCAATTGGTTCTACGTTTCGTTTCAGCAGGAATGCAGAGTGACTGTTCGCCATCGATCGCAGGAGAGTCCATTGAGGATTTCTTCGCGAGAAATGGGGTATTCAGCAAACCATAATTCAATCAAATTATTTCCTACAACTAGGTCGAGGTTCCTATGAGTAACCCTACGGCCCTAGTTGGGGTCATTCTATTTGCCTGGTTCCCTTCGGATGAACATCCTAATCGGCCAGGCCCCAAATTCCGTCCTGTTTTAGTTGTTG
>NZ_AKZL01000013.1:0-78881 GCF_000282755.1 Shewanella sp. POL2 | reverse complement strand
CCGAAGAAACGACTCAATGAATTCTACTGTTTTGATTCGCTTTGCTCACTAAGAAGCATCGCGTTTCAATTCATACATTACTGTATGTACATATTGCTATGAACACTCATTCATTGATTTAATTCTTTGATTACTCGCCAAACGGCAGAGTAATTTCGATTAACTCAACACCTGTGAGTGTCCACACAGATTTGCTTGATAAATTATTAAAGAGCGTGGTTATTTACCTTAAGCATTTAGCGCTTTTGGCTTTCACCGTTGACCCCGCTGGGCCAGTGGATGCGCATTATATGGATGTCAGATTTTACTGCAACCCCTTTAGGCAAAATAATTAGAAAAAGCGATGTGAATGCGCATTTTTTAAACCAAACCTAGGTTTTAGCGCCTAATTCGCTGTAATTTCCATCACGTTGGCTATCTTTATCGCCTGATAACGCCGTTAGCATCGGTCACTAAGCAAAACGATAAAGCCAATACCGCACTTTTTATTGTTAAGCTCGCGCTTCAAGTTCAATCTCACGGTTCAAATAGATTGATGCACGCTTTAAGTTGCAAGAATAGGCTATTTCTTTAAAAAACCCGGTACATCGGCAATGCTATCGAGCACCACAGACGCCTCGCTATCATTAGCAATGGCTTTACCAGTACGGACGAGGATACGTGTCGGCACCCCTGCAGCTTTGGCCGCGAGCATATCGTCGGCTTTATCTCCTACCATCACAGATTGGGACAAATCGATTTTCAAAAATTTTGCCGCGTCGAGTAACATTCCTGGTTTGGGTTTGCGACAGTCGCAATCGACTTTATATTCACCAATCCCTTTTTCGTTATGGTGCGGGCAATAATAGATACCATCGAGGTCGACACCTTTATCGGCAAAGTTCCAATCCATCCATTCGGTGAGACTGTGGAATTGGTCTTCGGTATACATGCCACGGGCAATTCCCGACTGATTAGTGACCACCACCAATTTGTATCCCATTTGCTTTAATGCAAGGCACGCCTCAAATACGCCTTCAATATATTCAAAGTCATCTACCTGATGCACATAACCATGATCTTTGTTGATCACACCATCACGGTCCAAAAAAACAGCTCGATTGACTGCACTCACAGTACTACTCCACTCACAAAAAACAGCGCTTAATGCGTAATTTTACTATTATTCCATCCATTGCAAGAAATTGCACCGCGAAGTTGACGGATACCACTTGGCAATTTGAGCTTGATTCATATTCTGACAATTCATTTGCGATAGTAACGCCTATAAATGGTCGATTAACACATCTTTAAGGGCGAATTCGTCCGCGAATAATTGTTTTTGCCATCTAGTCGATACGCAGCTCAATCGAGCTTTCCCTTTATTTGTGCTGTTTTTAACGGTAATCTTGCACGGATAACAATAAAACACCTAAAAATAGACGGTCATAATGAGTCGAACTACGCCTATAGTCCATAAAACCCGCACCCAGTTAGTTGTAGAGGTGCTCAGAGAGAAAATACTTTCGGGTGATATAGCCGCAGGAGAACCACTCAGACAAAGCGCACTAGCCGAAGCATTGAATGTTAGCCGCATTCCGGTAAGAGAAGCCTTGCTGCAACTTGAAGCTGAAGGGCTGGTAAAATTCGAACCCCATAAAGGGGCAACGGCGACTGAATTATCCGTTGAACAAGTGACCGAGCTGTTTGAGTTGCGCGCCATGATCGAGACGGATCTGCTCGCCAAAGCCATTCCACGACTTCAAGAAGAAGATTTAATAAGAGCTGAACGCGTATTAGAACAATTGGAATCAGCCTTTAAACATGAAGATGCCGTCGCCAGTTGGAGCGAGCTAAATACACAGTTTCATACCTGTTTATACCAAGCCGCCAATCGCCCACATACGCTAGAGGTCGTGCATGGCCTCAATACCAACTGCGATAGATATATTCGTTTGCAATTACTGCTCGCAGGAGGCATTCCCGCAGCAGAGCACGAGCACCGCGAACTGCTCAATTATTGTAAGCAAAGAGAAACAGAGAAAGCCACGGCGTTACTGCGACATCATATTTTGCATGCCGCAATGACAATTCGGGATCTGGTCGCCAAACAGGTGGTATAGATCACGGACTGTCATTCGTTATACCGATAAGCTTTGTTGTCGATTTGAGGCAGCACTAAAGGTTCTGCCTTTTTTATTTGAGAGAAAACACCATGCAGTACGCCACAATCACTGGCTGGGGAAAATGTGTTCCACCCGCCACTTTGACTAACGATGATCTTGCCACTTTTATCGAAACATCCGATGAATGGATTAAATCACGCACAGGGATCAGTCAACGTCATATCAGCCATGTGAACACCTCGGAATTAGCCTCAGTTGCCGCCAAGCGTGCGCTTGCAGCGGCTGGGATTGAGGGCAGCGAAATTGATATGATCATTTTAGCCAGCGCTAGCCCAGATACTTTGATCCCCAATATAGCCTCAACAGTGCAGGCCAATATTGGTGCAAGCTGCGCAGCCTTTGATATCAACGCCGCCTGCAGTGGTTTTTTGTACGGCTTAGGTTTAGCGAGCTCACAGATCAAGAGTGGTCAATGCAAGAAAGTCCTCGTTGTGGGCGCCGAACGCTTATCTTTCTACCTCGATTGGTCTCGCCGTGAAACCGCCGTATTGTTTGGTGATGGCGCGGGCGCAGTTGTCGTGGAAGCGACCGATATCCCTGGTGGCGTATTAGGCTATGAGCTGAATAATGATCCCGATGGCCGAGACATCCTCAAAGCGGGTTTCGGTACCGCGATGGATCGATTCTCCGCCGAATCATTAGACTTTTACATCCAATTTGATGGCCAAGAAATTTTTAAACGCGCCATTAATGGTATGAATAAGCTAAGCACTCAAGTGCTTGAAAAATGCGGCGTCGATAAGGATGAAGTTGATTTAGTGATCCCACATCAAGCGAACGAGCGCATTATTGATACCCTCGTTAGCCGCATGAAGATCCCTAAAGAAAAAGCCTTTGTGAATATTGCTAACTATGGCAATACATCGGCGGCAACGATTCCAATCGCGATTTGTGATGCACTCGAAAAAGGGTTAATTAAACCGAACCAAACCATTCTTTCTTGCGCCTTTGGTGCGGGATTAACCTCTGCTGCATTGCTATTGCAATGGGGTGAACGTGTCACGCCAGTGCAAATCAGTGATGCCCAATTACCGCCTTGCGATCAAAGTGGAATCGAGTTGGTAAAACGCGCTGTAGACTATTTCTGTAAGTAAGTTTATGCATATAAAGGCCATCATTGGATGGCCTTTATATATCTGTAAGCGCTGATGCAAAATGCATTTCATCCCAGTAAATCCCCTGCGCAAAATAAGCTGCGAGTTTTTGATTTAGCTCGTTAAAGCTTTTAATCGCTCGTTCCTCACCGCACAAACATGACCACACAAATCGGTGGCAATTATTGTCAAACAGGTCATATTCACGGTACTGATAAATCGCCCGCTCGGCCCGATTAACAATGGTATTGGCGATAAGCGGTTGATGTTGATGATTACAGGCAATAAAAATTTGGCTACCTGTTCGGCCCGCTAAAAATCGCTTTACTGATACGGCTCGAACAAGCCCAGAGCCATGTAACTCCACAATGCAATCTCCCGCTAACCAAATCCCTGTATGCTCAATCACTCCAAACACATAACAACAAACGATACTCCCAGGTTGTGGCGTGACTTGCTTAAAACCCTTTTGCCATTGGCTCGGCGCAGTAATCATCGCCTGCTTTGTGCTTACTTGGCGAGGAACGCTGCCTAATAGTCGATTGCGTTCAAGCTGTTGTCGCTTTTCGCGTTCATCGGCGAGCATCAATGCGCCCATCGCTGCACCGCCAATCCATAGTAACGGTAGTGGCATGATCTTCTCCTATTCGCTTAACACTCCAAACCACGCAGTAATACTCTCGTGCACCACTTGCTCAACACAACTTGGCGAGAGCAACCAATCACCGTATAAGTTAACCAATCGCAAATGCCTCACTCGTAATGAGTGTAGCTAATGAGTCATTAATCAAATATGAAAAGCCTTCTGTTCCAGAAAATATCGCGAATGAAGTGGCTTAACGTGATTAGGTCAGTAAATCCCCGACCGAAATATCTGCACCTCCCCCCATGGCCGCCACTTGTGCTAATAATAACTCCGCACAGGCTAATGCATCGGTTAATGCACTATGGGCACCGTAAATCGGTAAGTGATAACGCTCTCGACAGGCTCCAAGCCTTAGACTTCCTTCTTTAAGTACCGAATGCTCACGTAATAACCGCTGTTTCTCAAGTACTAAGGTATCTATAGCGGGGAGTAAAACGGCTTGATGGTAGATAGCCAATATATCTTGTTGTAAAAAACGACAATCCAGTGGGGAGTGATGGGCAACTAATACTCGGCCACGGGTTTGAGTAATAAACCATGCCATAGCCTCCTCAATGCTCACCGCTTGGATTAAATGGTTGTCGAGAATCCCATGAATCGTCGCACTTTGGCCGACACTGCCCTTAATTCGCACTAATTTTTGCTGCGCCTCACCAAGGGGGATCACTCCATTTTCAATGGGGACTAAGCCAATGCTTAAGATTTGATCCTGAAGGGGATCTAACCCTGTCATCTCCAAATCCATCGCCATCAAGGGAGCACGATTGATGGGCAGCGCCATCAGCGGGATTAAGGACTGATAATAATCCTTAAATAATTGATGCTGACAGCGCAGTGCTCGCCATTGCAACTTAGCATTAATCAACCAAGCGCCCATTAAAAGCTCCGCATAAATTTCATCTTCATGCCCGACTGGGCGTCATGAACCACCTTGAAGGCATCCCGTAATTGATGCCGAACTAAAGAAGATAAATGTGCGGGTAACAGATAGTTACTAATCTCAAGTCCCTGCGTATGTTGATAACCTTGGTTTGATAACCGCATATGGGCGATAAACTCATGGGCATCGGCTAAGTTAAGCGCATCCTTACGATTAAGAATATTAGCGTCCATCAGTGCCCGAATGCGTTTGGCGGTATTCACTTCTTTAATGCCCGCAGACAAGGCATATACGCGAGCAATATCATTGATCAAAGCATTACCTTTATGCTTTAAATCAATGCCTTTTACCTCACTGCCATCGCGCTCTAACACAAATTTTCGAAAGAATCCTAAGGGCGGAGACTCGATTAAGGAATTGCCAGTCAAACCCGCGAGAAAAATATCGTTGTCTTTGGTCTGTGCCAACACCTTATCCTGCAATGCATCAAATAATGATAATGGACCAAATACCGAACGCATATCGAAGAAAATACTTGCATGCATCAATGCCTTAGGCTCTGGCGTGACAACCCACTTTTCAAAAACCTGCTGCCATTCTTTGAGCGACATACGCCACTTGGGATTTTGCGCCATGATATTACCAGGGCAAAACGCATAACCACATTGATCAAGCCCTGCACAAACCGCATGGGTTAACGCATCGAAATACCCTTTCGCATAATCATCCATTTCCTCGGCCACCAGCAAGCCGTTATCTTGATCCGAACAGGCGGCTTGGTCTTGCCGCCCCTGCGAGCCAAAGGCTAACCAACAAAACGCCATCGGCGCCTCACCGAGAATTTGCTGATTTAGCACAATCAAGCGCCGGGTTAAGGCATCGGTGACCGAGGTCAGCACGCGACCAATCTCCTCAGCCCGTGCATCAGCACTGATTAAATTTTGCAATAACAAGGGGATTTGTTTACTAACACTAATGAGACTTGCGAGATCACGTTGGCGCTCGATTTCACCAATGAGGAGTAATGGCTGCGAACCTTGACCGCGTAAAATGTCGGTACTGGTCACCATGCCAATGGCTTTCACTTCCTCGCTATTTTGCTCATCAATAATCGGCAGATGGTGAATATTATGTTCACTCATCAATAGCATAGCTTCAAAGATCAAGGCATTCGATGAAATCGAAATCGGTGAAGTCGTCATGGCTTGATGCACGGCAATTCGGCCATCAAGCCCTGCGGCGAGCACTCGATTGCGTAAATCTTTATCGGTTAAAATCCCCACCAGCTTACGATTATCGGTGACGAGTAAAGACGATACCCGCGAGTTACGCATCAAAAGGGCTGCTTGCGTTACACTTGCGTGGGCGTCGATCATAATCGGTGAAGATGACATTAAGGTACTAATACGACTGGTGGTCGTCAGATCTTTAGCCTTAAAACGCGCTTCATGGCGTAACCGTTTGGCAAAAGCACGGGTAAAAAATTTATCAAAGTGCCTACTCTCACTTCGTAGTTGATCGAATAATGCCTGTGGTAAGTGGTATACCAAACTGTCTTCAAGAATGGCGACCCGATTCACTACCTTCTCCCCTGACAATAGCGTCGAAAAACCAAAAAACTCCCCTTCGGCGACTCTATCCACTAATACCCCTTCGGGATCGCGCACCTCAAAGGCACCGCTGCGGACCAAATACAATTTCGGCGCATCGGCATCAAAGGTCACAAACCCTGAGGCTTTACTGTAATACCCGACGATGACTGACTTAGCACAATGGCGAATGGTTTCGTCAGGCAAAGTATCAAAGGGAGCTGTAGACGTTAAAAACTGCACAACGGGTTGTAATTCGCTGGCGTTCATAGCAACACCTTATTTTAGGTGAATTTTATCTCACTATAACGCGCTCGATTGTTGGGCCATATACGACTAAAGTCAGGCTCAAACTCTGCACTGACACCACCAAAAACAAAAGGACGCAAACGCGTCCTTTTCTCTTAATCTAGGTGAAAGTTAGTGGCCGCTGGCCTCACCCGCCCCTTTAGGGAAACGGATAGACTCAACCATTTCCTGCACATGAGCTGGTGCCGCTGCGGTCAGTTTGCAGACAATAGCTGCTACCACAAAGTTCACTAGCATGCCCACCATACCGATACCTTCAGGCGAAATACCAAGGAACCAGTTCGCAGGTACGTTTGCAGTAGGATCAACAAACTTGAAGTAGATGATATAACCAGCGGTAAAGAATAAGCCAAGCACCATACCTGAAATGGCACCTTCTTTATTCATGGTCTTAGAGAAGATCCCCATGATGATTGCAGGAAACAGAGATGACGCAGCCAAACCGAAGGCGAATGCCACCACCGCCGCCACGAATCCTGGAGGGTTAACCCCGAAGTAACCCGCAATCACAATACCGATACCAGCAGCAAGTCGAGCGTACATTAACTCTTTCTTGTCAGAAATATTTGGCATCAGGTTTTTCTTCATTAAATCGTGTGACACTGATGTAGAGATAACCAACAACAAACCCGCAGAGGTAGATAGCGCCGCAGCGAGGCCACCCGCAGCCACCAGCGCAATCACCCAAGCTGGCAGATTCGCGATTTCTGGCGTTGCTAATACAATGATGTCGTTGTCGATTTTCATTTCGTTAGGGCTAGCAGCATCTTCCATTTTGCCTTTGGCATAGTAGATTTTGCCATCACCATTTTTGTCATCCCATTTGATCAGACCGGTTTTTTCCCAGTTTTTGATCCAATCAGGCGCAGTTTCATAGGCAACACCCTTTTGATCTGGGCCGTTAATGGTTTCGATCATATTGACGCGAGAGAATGCCGCTAATGCAGGAACTGTGGTGTACATGATGGCGATAAACACCAATGCCCAACCCGCTGATATACGTGCATCTTTCACTTTCGGTACGGTGAAGAAACGCACAATAACATGGGGTAAACCCGCTGTACCGACCATCAAAGCACCAGTAATACAGAACACGTCGATCATGCTCTTAGAACCATCGGTGTAAGGGGCCAAGCCTAAATCCACAGAGAGATTATTCAGTTTCTCTAACAGATAAACGCCAGAATTATTCCCCGCAGCATCGAGTAACTCAGCACCAAAACCAATTTGAGGAATGATATGACCCGTCATCATCACAGACAGGAAGATTGCAGGCACCATAAAGGCGAAGATCAGTACGCAATATTGGGCAACCTGAGTATAGGTAATCCCTTTCATACCACCGAGTACCGCATAGAAAAACACCACGGCCATACCAATATATACGCCGGTATCTACCTCTACCTCAAGGAAGCGCGAGAATACCACGCCCACTCCGCGCATTTGGCCAGCAATGTAAGTAAAGCAGATGAAGATGGCGCAAATAACTGCTACCGTGCGCGCCGCTTGGGAGTAATAACGCTCACCCACGAAATCAGGCACGGTAAACTTACCAAATTTACGTAAGTATGGTGCCATACACAGGGCTAATAAAACGTAACCGCCGGTCCACCCCATCAAGTACACACTGCCGTCATAACCGACGAAAGAAACAATACCCGCCAACGAAATGAAAGATGCCGCAGACATCCAGTCGGCGGCGGTTGCCATGCCGTTTACAACAGGATGAACACCACCACCCGCTACATAAAACTCTTTAGTTGAACCTGCACGGGACCAAATTGCAATCCCAATATAGAGGGCAAACGACAGCCCTACAATCAGATAAGTTAATCCTTGTACACCCATCTCTGTGCTCCTTAGTCTTCTTGTACGTTATATTTTTTATCTAAGGCGTTAGCTTTTGCCGCGTAGACAAAAATAAGCGCAACAAAGACATACATCGATCCCTGTTGAGCAAACCAGAAACCTAATTTGAATCCCATAAAATGGATTTCATTGAGTACATCAACCAATAGAATGCCGCAACCAAACGAAACTGCGGCCCAAATAGCTAATAGGCCCAAAACCAGACGTAAATTCTCGTTCCAGTAACCTTTTGCTTTATCATTATTTTCAAACGCCATAGCGACTCCCCTGTGCTGTTTTATTTTTAAGTCTCGTTAAATCTAGCAACAGCTGGAGTGACCACAATCAAGACCTTAGTCTAATTTGCGAAATACCTCACATAGCAAAAAATAAAATATCATTTAAAACCATCATCTTAACAATGATTTTACATTTTGTTGCAAAAGTCGTTTTTTGAGCAACTTAGACCAATGTCGAAGAACCTAAGACTAGAAAGAGACAAAATAGCGTGATAAATGGAACAACTAGAAAGTAGTAATAGCCTGTCATATAAACAAAATATCGTATTACTTCGAGTGTAATACGAGAGCTATCATCTCAATCTACACCACTTAGATTTGTCAGCAGACAGGCAAAAAATAACCCAGCATGGCTGGGTTATGGGAAACTGGTAAATTGGCGCCAGCATAGACGCCAGTATCAACGTTATTATTTAGCGGCTAAGTACTTCACTAACTCAGCCAATTCTTCAGGAGTATGAACCCGAGACGTGACTAAATAACGGCCATTTACCAATAATGATGGCACACCTTTAATCCCGGCCAATTCCGCTTGCGAATCGTAACTCATCAGTGAAAATTTAGCGTCAACAGAATTCATCGCCGCATCCACATCATCAGCTTTAGCACCTTGAGCCACAAAAAAGGCTTTCACTTGCTCAGGGCGGGTAAATTGCTCACCCTTGTCATGAATTTGTTTAAAAATCGCCTCATGGACTTGCTTGGTCATATTGAGCTTTTGCGCGATATAATAAGCCAATTGGCTCAGTTCCCACGCAGGACGCCCCGCCCCCACAGGCGTACGCTCAAAGGCAACATCCTTGCCCAAGAGTTTTACCGTGGAAGCAACAAAGGGTTCCTGTTTGTAGCAATGTGGGCAGTTATAGGAAAAAAACTCTCGCAGCACAGGCTTTTGCGCCTCGCTCATTCCTGCGACAGTGACATAATCCTTCCCTTCTTCAAAACTGGCCGCTTGCAGCGCAAAACTGGCGCTTAAGACCAATCCACAGGCCAAAGCAGCCAAAGGTCGAACAAGATTAGTTAGGGTTTTCATATATTCTCTTCTTATTAGTGAATGATTAACACGCATCATTGAATCGTAAGTCGTTTGCAACAGGCACAGGCCATTAAGATACCTCAAAATATGGCTATTGTTCTTAAACATTTGTTAACAATAGGTGATAAATCCGCCGCTAACAGGCCGCTAGCATCGTAAGTGGGGAGGTAAACTGATACTTAAATCCCAGATCGCGGACGATTTTATCCCCCAGAATCACTTTGCTGGGTTGCAGCTGGGTATTAAATTGCGGTTCAGCCAATCCCAGTGACAGAGCCGCAGCACCGTAAAATTCGCTTCTCGATGGATGCTCTGGCGCGCATAGATTATAGATAGAGGCGATCTTCTCTCCCTTTAGCTTAGTGTCGATAATTAAACTCACTGCCGCGACGCAATCCTGTAAATGCACGAGATTGACTGCAACATTACCACCAGCCACATCGGTTTTGCCTGCAAAAAAACGCCCCGGATGACGCTTTGGTCCAACGAGTCCAGCAAAACGCACCACGCAAGTATTAGATTGGTGAGCAAATAAAGCTTCAGCATCCAGCAACACCTGCGCTGAAGGAGACTCGGCATGAGCATCCGCTTCGCTCATGGATTTATCAAGAGAGGGATAAACGCCCGTGGTGCTAATAAACACTATGCCTTGATATTGCCAGCCTTGGGTTAAGTCGATGAGTTGTTTTAGTTCGTTAAGATAAGCTGTATTACCATGCTTTAGACGAGGAGGAATATTAACAACAAGAAAGTCTGTCTGAAATAAGTCTTGCAACAGCTGTACATCGGGAACAATATCAGCCTCATCACCAAGTTGTAGTTGGAATGCCTCAATACCCGCGTGTGTTAACGCCGGAAGATCCTCACTCTGGCGCTTAGCCCCAGTCACGCGATAACCGGCTTGAACAAGTTGTTTTGCGAGCGCAAAACCGAACCACCCACAGCCTACAACCGCAACACTCTTTTTCTCCACCACAGTGTGTTCCATTATCTCTGACCTACTTACTGCTAATCATATATTTTGGCCAATAGCATACGGAACTCTGGTAAAGGGATTCAAGCTTGTAAGGAACTAAAATAAAACTAATCCCCTTATCGACCTGCAATGTTCGCCTTGCGCCCTCAGTTAAATCTTCAACTCGCAAAGACTTTTGCACTGTCACGCCCTCATCACTTAAAAAGCGTAACGAGGCTTCACTACCATCTTCTTTACAGGCCCACACCTGAGGCTGACTCACTTCTTTCGTGGTCATAATGACTTTTGCAACGCTATCATCCGATAGCTTAACTAAGGTCCCTGGTGGATAAATACCTAATATCTTGACTAAGACAGAAATCAACGATTCCGAATGTTTACTGGCTCTATTTTTAAATAAGTAACCGAGGGCAACTTGAGGAGAAGAAGCTTGCTGACCACTCAGTTGCTGATCGTAATCATTTGCTAGACTAACGATTTGAGTCACGATGGGAATTTTATGACCTGTGAGCCCATCAGGGAAACCCGAACCATCAACAAACTCATGGTGATGTAACACGATATTTAATACTTCTTTGGGGAACAGCCCTGAACGATTAAGCATGTCATAGCCAAAATTAGGATGCATCTGTAAGTAATTGGCTTCATGGGGAGTCAGAGCACCACGCTTTCGACGGATCACATCGGGCACTTTTAGCTTACCAATATCATGGAATAAACTGCCAAGGGCAATATCGCGCAAATCCCTCGCTGGTAAATCCAGTGCATGACCTATCATCATGGCGAGCACCGCCACTGATACACCATGCTGGGTCACACTCACATCCTTTTCGTCCATCCCAACTAAGGTCAAGAAGGGTTTTTCCACCTCTTGTAAATGACTGAGTAAATCTTCAACTAACGCTGCAGACAGGCGATATGCTCCTTCAGGATCGCTCACTATCTTGCCATACATATTCCGGCACTGATTAACACTCTCTAAAAAACGTTTTTGACTTAAACGCATCGATTTACGGGTATCTGCTTTTAAATCTCGCTCTGGTGGCGCGGCTTCAATATCTTCAATGTCTTCCTCTTCTTCAGCAGTATCAATCTCATCATTACTGCCAGAAATGAGGTAAACATAGGGAACACCAAGCCCCCGGATCATCTCAATCTGAGCCGCACTATTGATATCAACTCGGTTAAATAAGAATGGGTGATTTGTCCACGACAAAGGCAACTTAACCCGCATACCGGGCTGAAGTTCTGAGAGTAGTAATTTTTTATGAGCTGCTTTTGCCACGCAATATGACTCCTTTCATGCACGCAAGAATGCAATATGACTTCTTGGCGCGTACATTTAAGCTAAGTACATATAACTATAGATGATTCAGCAAAATCAGTAAGCTGTTGGTGAAAAAATGCTTATCAAACTGAGGGATAGAACACATAAATTATGCTAACTTCATCGAATAAGACATAAAAAACAGTAATAACAAAGAGATGTAGACTACTATGTTATTTAAGTTTTTATTTCCTTCGGCCAATCCGTGAGGTAATAACGCAGTCGTTTTGACTGATAGACATAAAGACAGGACCAAAACAACACCAAGGCATCGAGTGCCAAACTCCAATGGAATAAAAACTGTCCGTGAATTAACCGCTGAGACAGTAAAACCGCATCAACTAATAACAATAACCACAGTCCCCATTTGAGATGGACAAACAACGGCCGAATCCATGAGGGCGAGCGGCGCCGCTCCGCGAGTACGACAAAATAAAGCACTACAGCACCAAGACCTGCCGCAAGTGCAAGTAAAAAGTCTGATTTTTCAGGATAAAAGAGCCTTACCAATTCAGCTCTATCACTGGCTTGAGTCAAGGAGGCGATAAAAATACACCAGCCTCGCGCGAGGAATGCCAAAATCACATATAAAAAAATCGGCGGTTTAATATGGCCTTTATCATCAAGCCAAGTGATGTGACTAAAATTCAACGGCAATCCATTAAGTAAAAACTTAAGCAATAAATATTAAATGGTGCCTATTGGCGTAATTTCAATGGGAGGGATAAACAAATCAAGCACACTCAACGGTTAGGTCAACATTTCCGCCGTGTGCGCTACCCCATACTCCCTGCGATATGTAGATTTAACCATTTGAACTTAATAAGAATAAGGTCGAAGGATTAGCCCCATCGACCTGAACATGACAACCAGCCATAAAATTTCAAAAAGGCACATTAATTTACCGTCATATATGGCCAAATAATTGCCGCGGCGATGCTCCACATAGTCAACCAAATAAAGCGATCTAAGTATCGCCACGCCGCTGGACGACTAAATATCGGCGCCAATAAACGCGCACCAAAACTTAAGCTAAAGAACCAAATAAACGAAGCCAGTACCGCGCCCGCACCAAACCAAGGACGATGGGCATCTTCGAACTGAGTACTAATGCTCCCCAGCAGCACCACTGTATCTAAATAAAGGTGTGGATTAAGCAGGCTGATCCCAAGTGTGGTCAGCATGGCCTTACGCAAAGTGTCGGCATTTTGCGCATTATCCATCTCCATCCCTTTAGCGACAAACGAGGCTTTAAGTGCATTCGCACCATACCAAATCAAAAAGGCGGCACCACCAAAACTAGCCACATGTTTGATAGTCGGAAAGGCTTCAATAATATGCCCAAGCCCAGCAACCCCCGCAGTGATCATTAAGGCATCGATGATTGAACAAAGCAGCGCAATCGGCAAAGGATAAGCTCGCTTAATCCCCTGCTTTAGCACAAATGCATTTTGCGCCCCTACGGCAATGATCAAACTACCACCAATGCCCATACCTTGTATAAACGCCGTTTGCATAACTACCTCTCATGTCTGAAGAAGGCGCTAGCATAGACAAAACAACAAAATTAATATAACTAATGTTTTTTATGTATCATAAGTAAAATTAATAACCTTAAGGACGGCAATCATGTTGGAATACGCCAATCTTAAAGCGCTTGCGGTCGTCGTCTCCGAAGGCGGCTTCGAGCGCGCCGCAAAAGTGCTGCACATTACCCAATCAGCAGTGTCACAACGCGTTAGGCAATTAGAAGAACGAGTCGGCCAATCCTTACTTATCCGCTCAACACCTGTGGTGGCGACCCCAACAGGGAAGCGTTTATTGCGCCACTATTCACAGGTGCAACTACTCGAGAGTGAATTGAGAGCCGAGTTAGATGCCGATGACCCAAATCATCCAACGACGGTGCGAATTGCAGTCAATGCCGACAGTTTAGCGACATGGTTTTTGCCCGCATTGGCCGATATGTTCAGCCGACATGCTTGGCTGCTCGAATTGATTGTCGATGATGAGTCCTACACCCATCACCTACTGAAAAACGGTGAGGCCGTCGGTTGCGTGACCACGACAGCCAACCCCATGGCCGGTTGTAGCAGCGAGTTTTTAGGAACCATGGAATATATGTGCGTCGCCACCCCAGCATTTGCGGCGCGTTATTTCGAATGGGCAAAAAATAGCGATAATGTCGGCGCTCAAATAACCCAAGCGCAGCTTGCGAAAGCCCCGGCTGTGGTGTTTTCGACCAAAGATAAAATGCATGAAAAGTATCTCGCCCAGTATTTTCAAATGTTGCCAGGTCAATGGTGGCAACACAGCATTCCCTCATCGGAGAGTTTTTTAGAGGCGATTAACTTAAGTCTGGGTTACGGTTTAGTGGGTCACTTACAGGCAAAACCCTTGATAGACAAAGGCATATTAATTGAGCTCACCCCAGAAAAACGCATTCGGGTGCCCCTCTATTGGCAGCATTGGAATATCAAAGCGAAACAAACCACTTTGGTTTATCGGGCGCTTGCCGCCACCGCACAGCATCTATTACAGCAATAATGAATGCAGCAAGAGTGAGTAAAACAATTGTTAGTACAAATCATTAGCGTATAAAAAAACTGAGCACTCGTGCCCAGTTTTTATCTATTAGTTTTTAATCTATTGCCAGCGGCTTAGGCTTCTGCCGAATCCGCCTTCACCTGCGCTATCGCCACAGGTTCAATCTCGGTTTTAGGCCAAGCATTGATCACCGCTTTCACTAAGGAAGCTAATGGAATGGCAAAGAACACACCCCAAACGCCCCATAAACCACCGAAAACTAATACAGCAGCAATAATGATCACCGGATGCAAATCCACCGCATCGGAAAACAGGATAGGTACAAGTACGTTACCATCCAAGGCCTGAATAATGCCGTAACCTAGCATTAAATAACCAAACTCAGAGCTAAAACCCCACTGGAAAAAGGCCACCAGCATAATGGGTAGAGTCACTAAGGTCGCGCCCACATAGGGAATCAACACCGACAACCCGGTCAACACCCCCAGTAAGGCCGAGTATCTCAGCCCCATAAAGGCAAAGAAGATGTAGCTCGCCACCCCGACAATCACAATCTCAATCACTTTGCCGCGAATATAGTTAAAGATCTGTTGGTGCATTTCAAACCACACTTTTCGAGCCAACTGGCGATTGGTGGGGAAAAAACGCTTACTACCGCGGATCAGTTGATCTTTATCCTTAAGAAAAAAGAACACCAACAATGGCACTAAAATAGCGTACACCATCAGCACCAATAATGACGCAGAGTAACCAATCAGCTGTTTCGCAATGTCGAGCACATGTTGTGTATCAAGTAATTTCTTCAACTCGGAGACCATTAAATCGAGCTGTTCAGTACTTATAAATTTAGGATACTGGGTCGCTAACCCCTGCAAGGTCAGTAGCCCTTTATCTATCATATTCGGTAAATCCGTCATCAGACTTACCCCTTGACGCCACACGCTGGGGATTAGCCCAAAGGTCAGCAACACCACTATCCCTAAAAACAGCACTAGCACTAAGGAAGCCCCCGTCGTGCGATTAATCCCCAATTTCAGCATTTGCGCCACGGGCCATTCGAGTAAAAAAGCCAACACCAGAGCAACAAGTAGCGGGGCTAACAAACCACCAGCAAAATAAAGTACTAACGCTAAACCCACTAGAATGGCCAATAAGGTGACGGCCTGTGGATCACTAAATCGCTCTTGATACCAACGAGAAAAAAAACTAAACATGCATTCATTCCAATGGGGGTTGGCTTTCCCAACAGGCAGGAAAGTGACTTATGAGTTAACCTTATCGCAGTAGATTAACTGTGTATATGCTTGAAAATCAGTTAACTGCTAACTATGACTGACAAGCCTAGGTTAAGTTGCAGTCAGCTAGCTAACTCGCCATTTTGACTGCGGCATTGAATCATGCTTTGTGTATGATTATCCCTGCGATAAATCAACTTTTGTAATTAATAGGCCTAACTGGCTCGCATCATCGTGTAACGTCACGACCTGATGCCCCTGTTTTTTTAAAAAAGTGGGAACATCTCGGCGGGAACCTGGGTCTGAGAGTAGGATATGTAAGCTGTCACCAGCAGACACAGACTTCAACGCAAGTTTGACCTTAACCAAGGGAACGGGGCAGCGCAATGATGTTAAATCAATAAAAATCATAATGAACTTGCTATGAACGAACTTGGGCTATTATCCTAAGTTGCAATTCAAACTACAAGCTAAGGGCTACCTAAGCCTTAGTTGAGACACTTAAAAGAAATAAAGGATCCACTTGCGTAATTTGACGTTTTTGACCCGATGTAAACCCCTTGCGGCGAGTGTGCTTTCATTAATGTTACTCGGTGGAGCCGCAAAGAGTTTTGCCAACAACGACTTGCCCGATCTGGGTACCGCCGCCGTCAATACCTTCAGCCTAGAAAAAGAAATGGTCTATGGCGATGCCTATATGCGCGTTATTCGCTCATCGGCGCCCATGCTGAACGATCCGGTATTGAGCCAATATTTAACTGAACTGGGCAACAAATTGGTCGCCCACGCCACGGGAGTCAAAACGCCCTTTTATTTCTTCTTGCTGCAAAATGATGAAATCAACGCCTTTGCCTTTTTCGGCGGCCACGTTGCGGTGCACACAGGGCTATTTCTTAATGCTGATAACGAAAGTGAACTGGCCTCAGTATTAGGCCATGAAATCACCCACGTGACCCAGCGTCACTTAGCACGCTCCCTCGAAGCGCAGCAAAAAACCGGACCAGCGACTGTTGCTGGTTTACTCGGCGCCATTTTATTAACGATTGCCGTTCCTCAAGCAGGGATGGCCGCGTTGGCAACCACCCAAGCCATGGCGACACAATCAAAAATCAACTACACCCGCCTGCATGAAAAAGAAGCCGATCGTATCGGCATGCAAATTTTAGTTGACGCGGGATTTGATCCTAATGCCTCCGCCGATTTCTTTGGCAAACTCGCCAGTCGTTACCGTTTTACCACCACGCCACCGCAAATGCTGTTAACCCACCCTTTACCTGAATCACGGATTTCCGAAGCGCGGGATCGTGCCCAGCAATATCCCCACCGTTATGTGCCGGATAATCTGAACTTCCAGCTCGCTAAAGCCCGTATTCAGGTGCGTTTTTCCAGTTATAGCGACGATGCGGTATTGAGCATGTTTGAAAAGCAGCTCAATAAGCAAACCTACAGCTTTAAAGAGGCGGCCCTCTACGGCAAAGCATTAGCACTGTTTAGATTGAAGAAGTTTGATGAATCCGAAAAAATTGTCGATGAACTATTAAAAATCGATGATAACAACTTGTTTTATCTCGATACTAAGACGGATTTGCTTAACGAACGTAAGGATTATGCCCAGGCAACTCAGTTACTCGAAACTCAGCGGAAGATGAAACCCACTTCGCAGGTGATCAACGCTAACTTAGCCAATATCTATATCGAGGCTGGTGACCCCGCTAAAGCGATTCCGCTGCTCGAAGATATGATTTTCCTCGATAAGCAGAATCAACTGCCCTATCAGTTGTTAAATCTTGCCTACAAGAAACTTGGTAACCAAGGGATGGAGTATTTCTCCAATGCCGAGTTAATGGCGCTAGGCGCTAACTATAAGGGCGCTATCGATCAGCTTAACTTTGCTTACCGCGCCTCGGAAGGTAATCCATTACAACTGGCGCGAATCGAAGCACGTATCCGCCAATTTAAACAGGCAGATAAAGAAATGGATGCCCTAAAGTAAAATCAGCCATTTTATCTCTACAGCCTATAATCGCGCCCCGAACACCCTGACGGGGCGCTGTTTTTTCTGCTATCATCCGCGCCATTGTTTTAGCCGATTGAGCATGAGTACTATGACCCAAGCAACGATTTACCATAACCCACGTTGTTCAAAGAGCCGCGAAACCTTAGCCCTACTCGAGCAACAAGGCTGCGAAATCACAATAGTGGAATACCTTAAAACCCCTCCAAGCGCCGCTGATATTCGTGGAATTTTAGCCACGCTCAAACTCAGCGCCCGTGAGTTAATGCGCACTAAGGAAGACGAGTATCAAGCACTAGGTCTTGCCAATCCGGCTTTAACCGAAGAACAACTTATCGACGCCATGGTCAAGACGCCAAAATTGATTGAACGCCCAATCGTACTGGCTAATCAACAGGCAGCCGTTGGTCGTCCACCGGAAAATGTACTGAATATTCTCTAAGTTGTTCAGGCTATTTCACCACTGTTCCAAGATGTTTAGATTAGGAAAATCATGACCTCAAGCTCTCTACTGACACTTAGCCGCTTAGGCTACCTTGCCCTTGTTCTGCTGCTGGGCGGCTGGTTTATTGGTCAAGGCATAAATGGGGAATATACCTTATTATTCAGTCTATTATGGATAGTGCCTTTATTGCTTCCCATCAAAGGCATTTTAAAAGGTAATCCTTACACCTACGCATGGGCGAGCTTTATTTTATGCTTATATATGCTGCACGCCCTCACCTTGTTGTATGTCACGACCGATGCATTGGCCTTTGCCATTATTGAGGTCCTGCTCATTGGCGCGCTGTTAGTCGCGTTCCCGTTTTATGCTCGTATCCGTGGACGTGAACTCGGCCTAGGTCTGAAGAAAAAATCCGATAAGCAAGACTAATATTCCGAATATAGTAAAGCGCGGTTGATTTACACCGCGCTTTTTATTGCCCGACACACTCTCTGCGTCAGTCCATCCGTTTTTAGTCAAAATGATCAATGCCCCGCCTATCTCCAATAATCACTACAAACAATCCATAACATTTAAGCTACCTTCGATCGCTTTTTGTAACTAAAAGAGCGTGCTATAGTCATTTTTTGTGCCAATAAATGACGGTGAATCGTGCCTGTCAAACAACAAAAACAAACAATAACAGCGAATTAATTGGAGTGAGTCATGATGGAAATATGGGGCCCAATTCGTCGATTCAGTATCATAGCCGCAGCAGCAACATTGAGCGCCTGTGGCGGCGGAGGTGATAGCAACAGCGATGGCGGCACAGTTACGCCTCCCACAACCAATGTGCCACGTTGTACCTCAGTCACACCATTAGTGACCACAGATACTGGTGCAATTCGGTTTAAGACGGAATCTCAATATGGTGTAGGACAATCCGGTGCCATTATTGCCAGCCTAGGTAATCGCGATTCGCAGGATCTCACCTTCCGTTGGCAACAACTCGAAGGCCCCAGCATTGAACTCGTTAGTCAAAATAGTCCTGTATTAGCGATGGAGCTCCCGGCCGTGGGCAGCTACCGCTTTCGCTTACAAATCACCGGCGCCAATACCAATGTGACGGGTGACATCAGCATTAATGCCGATAACAACACGGGCGGATTGCTGAATATTCGTCAAGACCATCAAGCCGTTGAGGGTAACGATGTAAGCTTGCGAATTGGTCAGCAAGCCGGCCTCAGTGCCGCCAATGTCAATTGGTGTATCGCCGAAGGCCCCGATGTCAGCCTTGACATAAGCGATCCCTTTAGACCCCTCTTTACCGCACCCGCTGTTGCTCAAGATACCTTAACCCGTCTTAGGGCATCAGCCACGATTAACGGTAATGTAGTGACAGATGAAGCCTTTGTATTAACCACGGCAGCGCCCACGATAAGCTCCAGTTACTTTGATACGCCACTTGCGCGTACTCATGCTTATCATCCAACCTCACCTTATGCCAGTGCGTTAACGAGCTGTGTGTACTCGAATCAGTTAAAAGAGGCTTGTACAATCAATCAATTGCCACTCACAGGCCAAGTTTCAGATAACCTTGATGTCGATACGATTCTTGATCGGGTATTAGTGTCCCACGATTGGATGGGGGACAATTTTGCCGCATTTTTACGGCAGATGGATCCTAATAGTGACTTTGCCCGCCTGCTACAATCGGTCACCGCAGTGGTGATTAGTTATGATGTGCGCCCATCTTTCTATTGGGTTGTTACAGGGGCGATTTATCTCGACCCCAACGACCTTTGGCTGACACCTATGCAGCGCGATACCATCAACGAAGCGCCAGATTATCGCAGTAGCTTTGGCAATGAGCTGAATTTCATCATGCCATGGCGTTACGTTAAAAATAATCAATATGCTTCACAGGGCTTCCCAATCACTACGCGCGCCACACGGACTCTGGCTCAAATTAACCCTGACCTCGCCTCACTCTTATACCATGAGCTCGCCCACGCTAATGACTTCTTCCCAAGAAGCGTGCACGCATCACTTACAGGTCCAAGACTATTGGATGACTATAGTCGCCGAAATGCCAGTAAGAGTTTGATTTCAGATCAAGTAAGCCGCAGTTATCCCCTCACGAGTACCGAAATGACTGGGCTTGCTGGAGTGAGCTTCTTGGGTGCGAAAGCCACTGCCACCCAAAAAGCCTACCAACCTTCGGATGTCAGTACGTTTTTCTCCAGTGATATCGCCAATGATTTTTACAATTATTCCAGCACCCGCGAAGACACTGCAATGCTATTTGAAGAAGCGATGATGAGCTATCGCTATCAGATCCTGCGGGATGTAGCAGTGACAAATGCACCCGATGTAATCACCGCGGATACGATTATCGTCAACTGGGGACAAAGAGGCCGCATTGGCGCCGATAATTTGCTCAACCGTGCCGCCTTAGTGATCGATGGTATGTTACCCGAGTTAGATGGTATTACCTTGCTAGCAAGCCTGCCCGAGCCCATCCCGATGACCCAAGGGCAAAGCTGGCGTCAAACATTAGGGATATCGCCCAATGCAGCCATTGTGAAAGGACAACAAAGTAGTACCGCAGCCAGTCGCGATAGCATAGCCGAGCCAGAGCTGCGCTTCAGTGGCGATCGTCATCGCCATCCGCAGCAGTAGTCACTTGATCTAAGCGAGCAGATAGACAAGATTTCAGTATTTCAGCTCATTTGAAGATATAAAAAAGCCCGTCGTAATTATGCGACGGGCTTTTTGCTAATACGGTATCAGCTCAGAGGTGCAGCATTTCTTTTGCAAAAGGAATGGTGAGTTTGCGCTGATGCACTAAAGATGCTTTATCAAGTTTATCTAACACATCAAACAGAGTACGAAGGTCTCTTGCCATTCGATTGAGCAAAAAACGCCCAACGTCTTCAGGTAATTGTAGCCCACGCATGGCAGCACGGCGTTGCAATGCTGCGAGTTTTTCATCATCAGCCATTGGCTGGAGTTGATAATTGAGTCCCCACTGCATTCTTGAGACTAAATCGGGTAATAAAAATCCGGCATCCGCAGGCGCAGACCGACCACTCACCACCAGCGCGCAATGTTTATTTTCAGCAACACGATTATACAGATCAAAAATCGCCTCTTCCCAAACTGGATGGCCTGCGATGTCGTCCACATCATCAATGCAAATCAAATCAAGTTGTTCCAAACCTTCTAATAGCGCCGTCGAAATACTCGCATGGATCCCAAGTGGCAGATAAAAGCTGCGGCGGTCGAGTTCATTCGCATGGGCACAGGCGGCATGCATTAAGTGAGTACGTCCCGATTTTACGGGTCCCCAAACATAGATAGCCGCTTCACCATGCCCCTCAGCATTAGCGCGCAGCTTTTGAATAAGTTCATCATTACCCGCTGCAGGATAATAACTATTAAAAGTTTCATCGTCTGGCAGATAAACCGGCAATGAAAGTTGTAGCGGTGAGTTTAATGGCACTCGTACGTCTCAATATCAATAAATTATCAACCCCACGCGACTGGGTAGAGTATTTCCCAGCCTCTACGAGGGAAGTTTAAGGTAACCGCCATTGATAGACAGTTTTACCTGCAGGGCTCGCACTGGCGGAAAACTCTCCAGGAGCGACCACCGAAATTCTCGGCTCTAAACTTAATAAACGCTCAAAGTCTGTCTGTGAGCCAAATAGATCTAACGAAAAGGTCACAGTGTTACCTTGAATGCGCGACAAAGTCGCATTCTTAACCGCACTCAGTTGTTTTAAATACTTTTCTACCTCAACAACTTGTGCCATTTTATCAATGTTCACAAAGGTCACACTGGCGCCAACCTGCTCACCAGAATCCGCAATAGCATACTTAGTAAAATAGTAATCCCCTAGGGCAGCCATCATCGCTGTGATCGCCTGCGCACTATTTTCAGCACTGCCATTAAAACTAAACAATGGTGGCGTTAATGAATCAATCGTAGTTTTAGAATACAGATTTAAGCGATAACGCACCTGGTTCCCTGCTGGCTCAATGGCAACAAGCGCTAAGAAATCAGCTTGATAACGTCCAGAGACACTGGCCACGATATCCGCAAACATGCCTTTGACATCGTTCGGGTTAATCCCCATGAGTTCATCAAGATCGAGGATAGGCAATAGCACAGGTATCCCACGTTCATCAGAGAAAGAGCTAAACGCCTGACGCTCGGTCGATGTGGAAGAATCACTTAATAAAATGGTGTCACCTTCACCGGGCATCGCCACCCAAAACAGGGTCAATGGACGCTGGGTGCCCCATACAGGGAGTTGTGCTTGACGCAACAAGGACACAATTCGTCTATGCTCGAAATTTGCTTTCAGCAGCAATTGACCATTTTGTTCAACATAACCAAATTGACTTAGCAAAGCATCAGGATTGGCCAACTGCGATTGGATCACGCTATTGTCCAAAGAACGGGCCGTCCCCGTGTTTTTAATGATCACTTTTTCTAAAGCGGTTTTCAACGCGCTATTACGCTCTGGAACCGCACGGGAAGTGACCGGTACATCGGCCTCATCTAATTTACTCACTTCAACAGCTTGCAGGCTATTAACGGTAAACAGGCAGTATAAAAACGCGACTAAGCTTGGCTTTAATAGAAATTTCAGCATCTTTGGGTAGTTGAAGTAACATCAGATAGTGCAAATTGTACCATAGTTCGCGCCTTTAGCGAGTCTTAGCCTTATTCGATACTCTGAATAAGGATCGCTACTCTGACAAGCCATAAAACAGTGATCGCCACCCGCAAATACATCATTTAATAAAGATCATATTGCAACAAACTGTTATCATCTCGCGGTTTACCCTAAATTTACGAGAATAATAAATGAGACGACTTGCTATTCCATTGCAGGGCGCACAAATGTTGTTTGTCGCATTTGGCGCCCTGGTACTGATGCCACTGTTAACCGGGCTCGACACCAGTGTTGCACTCTTTACCGCAGGTATTGGTACCCTACTATTTCAATTAATCACTAAACGCCAAGTGCCTATTTTTCTGGCTTCCTCCTTCGCTTTTATCGCCCCGATTCTTTACGGGGTACAAACTTGGGGGATCCCATCAACCATGGGCGGTATCATGGCCGCAGGCGCGGTCTATGTATGCCTAGGCGCCTTAGTTAAAGTACGCGGCACTGACTTTATTCATCGGCTGTTACCACCTGTAGTTGTAGGACCCGTCATCATTATCATTGGCCTAGGCTTAGCGCCTGTTGCCGTGAATATGGCGCTGGGCAAAAGTGGCGACGGCAGTCTAACCTTAGTCGCAACCAATACGGCATTAATCATTTCGCTTGTATCCCTTTGTACCACCATTGCCGTAGCGATTTTTGCTAAAGGGTTACTCAAGGTGATGCCCATTCTTGCTGGCATTATCGTTGGCTACAGCCTGAGTCTAGCATTTGGTATCGTCGATTTTGCGGTAGTCACTGCAGCAAGTTGGATCGCCATTCCAAAATTTGTAGCCCCCGAATTTAACTGGCATGCGATTGCGTTTATGATCCCTGTTGCCATTGCTCCTGCGGTTGAACATATCGGTGACATCTTGGCTATTTCCAATGTCACTGGTAAGGATTTTATGAAAAAACCTGGCCTGCACCGCACCTTAACTGGTGACGGCGTAGCAACAATCGCCGCAGCAGCCTTCGGTGGTCCACCAAACACCACCTATTCAGAAGTCACAGGTGCAGTCACCTTAACCCGTAACTTCGACCCAAGGATCATGACATGGACAGCCATCACTGCCATTACCTTGGCGTTTGTAGGTAAATTAGGGGCACTGATGCAAACTATCCCCGTTCCAGTTATGGGCGGCATTATGTGTTTGTTATTTGGTTCAATTGCCGCTGTAGGATTAAATACCTTAATCCGTAATCACGTGGACTTATCCGAGCCGCGTAACTTAAGCATTGTCGGTGTCACCTTAGTCTTCGGTATTGGCGGTATGGCCTTTGGTATTGGTTCCTTTAGCCTTACAGGCATTAGTCTTTGCGGGATTGTCGCCATTACCATGAATCTGCTATTACCTGCGAGCAAACACCACGATCGAGATGCGGCATCACACTAAGTGTTGCCCTTCAATTCCTGACTCAGTAGGAATATGGCAATAAAAAAGCCGCTAAGTTATTCACTTAGCGGCTTTTTGTTATTCTTCATCGCTCTGTGACGAGAATTACTCTGCAGTTTTGTACTTTTCTGCGGTCGCTTTGATTAATGGCTGTAATTCGCCTTTTTGGTACATATCAACCACGATATCACAGCCACCAATCAGCTCGCCTTCAATCCACAGTTGTGGGAAGGTTGGCCAGTTTGCATACTTAGGTAATTCAGCACGAATATCTGGGTGCTGGAGAATATCCACAAACGCAAACTGCTCGCCGCAGTTAATCATGATTTGGGCTACCTGAGATGAAAAACCACAGCTAGGTAATTTAGGAGAACCCTTCATGTATACAATGATTGGGTTTTCAGCGATCTGCTGTTTAATTTTCTCTACTGTTTCCATTTTAATTCCTAAGTATGATGACATTGACTCAATGCTGGCTATTGTACGACAGCTAAGCACAGAACAAAATCCCACAGTTTGTAAGGTTATGGCCTGCAATTAGTTTTTCGATGACGCCTATCTAATCAATTAGCCAAACAATGATTCACATCACAAATTTTATCGGTACAATAGTGTCCAGTGAGCACGTTTAAAAAACGATAACCTAAGACCATGGAGAGATACTAATGGCTTTCGAATTACCCGCATTACCATATGCAAAGAACGCACTAGAACCACACATTTCTCAAGAAACCATTGAATACCACTACGGCAAGCATCACAACACCTACGTTGTTAAGCTAAACGGTTTGATCGAAGGAACCGATTTCGCAGGTAAATCTTTAGAAGAGATCATCAAGACTTCTACTGGTGGCGTATTTAACAACGCAGCTCAAGTTTGGAACCACACTTTCTACTGGAACTGCTTAGCGCCTAACGCTGGCGGTGAGCCAACTGGCCCTGTGGCTGATGCCATCAACGCGGCTTTCGGCTCATTCGACGCATTCAAAGCACAATTTACCGATTCTGCGGTAAACAACTTTGGTAGCGCTTGGACTTGGTTAGTGAAAAAAGCCGATGGCACTGTTGCTATCGTTAACACTAGCAATGCTGCAACACCTCTGACTGACAGCACTGTAACACCAATCCTGACTGTTGACGTGTGGGAACACGCTTACTACATCGATTACCGCAACGTACGTCCTGACTACTTGGCCCACTTCTGGCAATTAGTTAACTGGGACTTCGTGAACCAAAACTTCGCGGGTTAATCGTCTCTCAGCGATCCTTAAAAAGAGCCCAAGTGGCTCTTTTTTATTACCTCAAAAATCATTCATCTTCGACTTCCCGTTAAACTTCACCTGATAACTACAAGTGCAATAATTGCAATTGCAATCATTTGTTATTGTTTTTATTTGATATTTTTTTGACACAGCAAGCAAGTTTGTGTCTAAGATTAGTGTAGGAAGCTGAAAATCAGTTATCCCTTCCATAACATCACTGGCGTTTCAGGGGGTTTATATGGGCATTTTCGAGCATTACCAAAAGCGCTACGAACAAAAACTCGATGAAGAATACACTTTGCAGGAATTTCTGGATATCTGTAAAGAAGATCGCAGTGCTTATATGTCAGCATCAGAGCGATTACTGCTCGCCATCGGTGATGCTGAAATTATCGATACGGCTAAAAATCCAACCCTAAGCCGTATCTTTTCGAATCGTCTCATCTCACGCTATCCCGCATTTAAAGACTTTTACGGTATGGAAGATGCGATTGAGCAAATCGTTGCCTACCTAAAACACTCAGCCCAAGGCTTAGAAGAATCTAAGCAAATTTTATACTTACTCGGCCCAGTGGGTGGCGGTAAGTCATCACTGGCAGAAAAACTTAAATCATTGATGCAAAAAGTGCCCATTTATATTCTGAGCGCTAATGGGGTAAGAAGCCCGGTGAATGATCATCCCTTCTGTCTCTTCGATGTGGACGAAGATGGTCAACTATTGCGGGATGAATTCAATATTCCCAGCCGTTATCTCAAAACCATCATGTCACCTTGGGCGGTGAAACGTCTGCACGAGTTTGGTGGCGATATTTCTAAATTCCGCGTAGTCAAAGTCTATCCCTCTATTCTCGATCAATTGGCGATTGCCAAAACCGAGCCTGGGGATGAGAACAACCAAGATATTTCCTCTTTGGTGGGTAAGGTTGACATTCGTCAACTGGAACATTACTCCCAAGATGATGCAGATGCCTATGCCTACTCCGGCGCATTATGTCGCGCTAACCAAGGGATAATGGAGTTTGTGGAAATGTTTAAGGCGCCGATTAAGGTGCTACATCCACTGCTGACCGCGACGCAAGAAGGTAACTATAACGGCACGGAAGGCTTATCCGCCCTGCCCTATAGCGGGATTATTTTGGCACACTCTAACGAATCAGAATGGTCAACCTTTAAAAATAACAAGAACAACGAAGCCTTCCTCGACAGGGTTTATATTGTCAAAGTGCCCTATTGTCTACGGGTATCAGAAGAACTGCAGATTTACAAAAAGCTCATACAAAATTCTGAGCTATCTCAAGCACCTTGCGCCCCCGGAACCATAGAAACCCTAGCGCAATTTAGCGTACTATCAAGGCTCAAAGTCCCAGAAAACTCTTCTATCTACTCGAAAATGCGAGTTTATGATGGTGAGAGCTTAAAAGATACTGATCCTAAAGCAAAATCCTACCAAGAATATCGCGATTATGCAGGCGTCGATGAGGGAATGAACGGCCTTTCTACCCGTTTTGCCTTTAAGATCCTGTCACGGGTATTTAACTTTGACCATTCCGAAATTGCCGCTAATCCAGTGCATTTATTCTATGTGCTTGAACGGCAAATTGAGCAGGAGCAATTCCCTAGCGATACCGCCGAACGTTATCTGGAGTTTTTAAAAGGCTACTTAATTCCTAAATATGTCGAATTTATCGGTAAAGAAATCCAAACCGCCTATTTAGAGTCCTACTCTGAATACGGCCAAAATATCTTCGACCGTTATGTCACCTATGCCGATTTTTGGATTCAGGATCAAGAATATCGCGATCCAGAAACGGGCCAGTTGTTTGACCGCGCCGCACTGAATGCCGAACTTGAAAAAATCGAAAAACCTGCGGGCATCAGTAATCCAAAAGATTTCCGTAACGAAATTGTCAACTTTGTCCTGCGCGCTCGCGCAAGTCATGAGGGCCATAACCCACTGTGGACCAGCTATGAAAAACTACGCACTGTGATCGAGAAGAAAATGTTCTCGAATACAGAGGACTTACTGCCAGTTATTTCCTTTAACGCCAAAACCTCGACTGACGATCAACGTAAACACGATGATTTTGTCAATCGAATGATGGAGAAAGGCTATACCAAAAAACAAGTCAGACTCCTGTCTGAGTGGTATTTACGGGTTCGTAAATCCTCTTAACTTGCGCTCACTAAAAACGAGGCTTTGGTGTTGCCAAAGCCTTCGCTGGGGTTTGGGAGGTGCGTATGGCGAACTTTATCGATAGACGGTTGAATGCGAAAGGAAAAAGCACAGTCAACCGCCAACGCTTTATCAACCGATATAAGCAACAAATCAAAAAAGCCGTCAGCGATGCAGTCACGCGTCGCAGTGTAACGGATGTAGATAAAGGTGAAAAAATCAGTATTCCCACACGGGATATCAGTGAACCTATGTTCCATCAAGGTAAAGGAGGCGTAAGAGACAGAGTTCACCCAGGGAATGACCAATTCACCCGTGGCGATAAAATTGACAGACCACCGGGAGGTGCTGGCGGCGGAGCGGGTAAAGGTGATGCCTCCGATTCAGGTGAAGGTAATGATGACTTTGCATTTGAAATCTCAAAGGATGAATACCTTGAGTTGTTATTTGAAGATTTAGAGCTACCGAATCTACAAAAAAACCGTCTCAACAAGCTCGTTGAGTATCAAATCTACCGTGCGGGATTCACCAATGATGGGGTGCCTGCCAATATCAATATTGTGCGCTCACTGCGTTCATCCTTGGCGCGCCGTATCGCCATGTCGGCGAGTAAAAAGAAATTGCTCAAAGAGTTGGAACAGGAACTGGCAGAGCTTGAAAATATACCTGGAACAAAAGCTGAGCTGATTTTGGATTTAAAAGCACAAATTGAGGAGTTAAAGCAGAAGATTGCTAAAGTACCGTTTATCGATACCTTTGACTTACGCTTCAACAACTTTGCAAGGCGCGAGGTGCCCTCAAGCCAAGCGGTCATGTTCTGCTTAATGGACGTGTCAGGCTCGATGGATCAAGCGACAAAAGATATGGCGAAACGTTTCTATATCTTGCTGTACTTGTTCCTCACTCGTACCTACAAAAACCTCGAGGTGGTCTATATCCGTCACCATACCCAAGCGAAGGAAGTAGACGAACATGAGTTCTTCTATTCCCAGGAAACTGGCGGCACCATAGTGTCGAGCGCCTTGAAATTAATGCACGAAATTCAACAGGCGCGTTACCCTGCCAATGAGTGGAATATTTACGCCGCGCAAGCATCCGACGGTGACAATTGGGCCGACGATTCACCAACCTGTAGGCAATGGTTAGAACAAAAAATATTGCCACTGGTGCGCTATTACAGCTACATCGAAATCACCAATCGTGCCCATCAAACCCTGTGGCGTGAATACGAATCCCTAAAACAACACTACGACAACATAGCGGTACAACATATTCGTCAAGCCGAAGATATCTACCCTGTCTTTAGAGAATTATTTAAAAAACAGGCGGTTTAAGGGGGCTCTATGGGGATTAAAGAAGCAAAAACACGTACAGCCTTAAGCGATGGTCCAGACTGGAGCTTTGAGCTGCTACAAAGTTATTTAAAGGAAATTGAACGGGTGGCAGCAATTTACAAATTAAACGCCTATCCGAATCAAATCGAAATCATCACCGCAGAGCAGATGATGGATGCCTATGCCGGTATTGGGATGCCCATAGGCTATACCCATTGGTCTTTCGGCAAACGCTTTATCGAGACCGAACAAGGCTACAAACGTGGGCAAATGGGGCTCGCCTATGAAATCGTGATCAACTCCAACCCTTGCATCGCCTATCTCATGGAAGAAAACACCATCACAATGCAAGCATTAGTAATGGCGCACGCTTGTTTTGGACATAATAGTTTTTTTAAAAACAATTACCTATTTAAAACCTGGACCGATGCGAGTTCGATTATCGACTATTTGGTGTTCGCTAAAAACTATATCAGCGATTGCGAGCAAAAATACGGTGTCGAGCAAGTTGAAAGCGTGATTGACTCCTGCCACGCCTTAATGAACTATGGCGTTGATAGATATAAACGTCCTGCTGAAATCTCTTTTAGGGAAGAACAAGCGAGGCAAAAAGACCGCGAAGCCTATCTGCAAAGTCAAGTAAACGATCTGTGGCGAACTATTCCTACCTATCAACAACAGCAACCTTCAACCACAAAACGTCGATTCCCTGCAGAACCGCAGGAGAATATTCTGTACTTTATCGAAAAAAATGCACCGCTACTGGAGCCTTGGCAACGGGAAATTATTCGGATCGTACGCAAAATGGCACAGTATTTTTATCCGCAAAAACAAACACAAGTCATGAATGAGGGGTGGGCAACCTTTTGGCACTACACCATTTTGAATCATTTATACGATGATGGTGTCGTCACTGACCGTTTTATGATGGAGTTTTTGCAAAGCCATACGGGCGTCGTAGCGCAGCCTGAATATAACAGCCGATACTACAGCGGTATCAATCCCTATGCCCTAGGGTTTGCGATGTTTACCGATATTAGGCGCATCTGTGAGGCTCCGACTGATGAAGACAAAGCCTGGTTTCCGGATATTGCGGGGAGTAATTGGCTCGAAACCCTACACTTTGCGATGCAGAACTTTAAGGATGAGAGTTTTATCAGCCAATACCTGTCACCAAGAGTGATCCGTCAATTCAAGCTGTTTGGCATCCATGATGATGAAAAACGTAACTATTTATCCGTATCCGCCATCCACGATGAACAGGGCTATCAAGATATTCGTAATTTATTATCGCAGCAGTACAATTTGTCTAATATTGAACCCAATATTCAAGTGCATAATGTTGAAATAAACGGCGACAGATCCCTTACGCTAAGGTATGTTCCCAACAAAGATATCCCGCTTGCTAATAGCTACAAAGAAGTGCTCAAGCATCTGCACCGTCTTTGGGGTTTTAGTGTTAGCCTTGAACAAGCCAACGCTGATAATAGTATTACATTATTAGCTACATGCCCTGAGCAGCCCAAAGCGGACTGATAATCCGTGGTAAGACAACATACAAAAAAGCCGTTTTAGCGAAAACGGCTTTCATATTTTATTTGGCCTGATGTTAACAAGCACCCAGATAGTGAATGCTCAGTGTCAGCTACGAATGCGAATCCTGTTGAGCAATTGAAGACGGCATATCATCACGCAATTGCAGCCACATTTTGCCACTATTGATCCCATAGGTACGCATTAATGCAGGCACATCAAGATAGTTTTTCGCTTTCGCTAACAGTTCTAACTCTTTATAAAAATTAAGTGCCAACTGACGAGCCTCTGGACTACTAAAATAGTAACGCCCAACTCGACTGTACAGCCCTTTAAAGCCGTTCAATATCAATACATATAGTGGATTACCCGATGAGAAAGCTAAGGTATGATGTAACAGATAATCATACTCAGCAAAGGATTCAGCGGTATCCTCTAACTGATGGATTTTAGCCAATACTTCCATCGCAGTATCAGGGCTGTTGCGCAGTGCGCCACGGAAATAAATTGCACTCACATTGGTACGAGCAGAGAGTAATTGGTCCACTAGTACAGGGAAGCCCTCAGGGTTGAGATCTGCAATCGTCTCAAGAATATTCAGACCCGAAGTTTCCCAAAAATTATTGACACGAGTCGGCTTGCCATGTTGAATTTTCAACCAACCATCACGCGCTAAACGCTGTAACACCTCACGCAACGTCGTCCGGGTCACGCCGATCAATTCAGAAAGCTCACGTTCAGCCGGTAAAATGGACCCTGGAGGAAACTTATTTTCCCAAATCGATCTTACAATATACTTCTCTGCAAAACTTGCAGGTCCTTTGGCATTGATAATCATCAGCCCACTTATCCAGTTGTTGTGCTTTAATAATGGTCACTGATCATACCAGAGCGGTAAAAAATGGAAACCATTGACTGAAACTCCCCGCTTCATCAGCGTACAATTGTCACAAAAATGTTTAATAAATCGACACAAATCAATAGCAATTGTACCAATTTTGCCGATTAGCTCCGCTTTTTGAAATCTGG
Organism: Shewanella sp. POL2; assembly: GCF_000282755.1. Lineage (NCBI taxonomy): Bacteria > Pseudomonadati > Pseudomonadota > Gammaproteobacteria > Alteromonadales > Shewanellaceae > Shewanella > Shewanella sp. POL2. The sequence continues at coordinate 47,043 of NZ_AKZL01000013.1, read as the reverse complement.
GTTTGAGTAACTCGTTACATTAGCATTCTCTTTAGGCTAGACTGAATCCTAAAACATATGTCACTAACAATAACTTGTGAAATTTAAAACATAATTAGAAGAGAGGATGCCATGCCGATGACAATGAGTCAGGCGTTTATTGGAAACTTCTTAGGTAACTCACCTAAGTGGTACAAGATCGCAATACTGTCGTTTTTAATAATCAATCCAATACTCTTTTTCTATGTCAGTCCCTTTGTGGCTGGTTGGGTATTAGTGCTTGAATTTATTTTCACCCTAGCAATGGCGTTAAAATGCTATCCATTACAACCCGGCGGTTTGTTAGCCATCGAAGCGGTTGCAATTGGCATGACTTCAGCCAGTCAAGTGCTACACGAAATTGAAGCTAACCTTGAAGTGTTATTATTGCTAGTGTTCATGGTGGCTGGCATTTACTTCATGAAGCAACTGCTGCTATTCGTGTTTACTAAGATGATCACCAAAGTCCGATCTAAAATCTTAGTGTCTTTAATGTTTTGTTTAGCTTCAGCATTCCTATCCGCCTTTTTAGATGCTTTAACCGTTATTGCAGTAATTATTACCGTTGCAGTGGGCTTTTACTCTATTTACCACAAAGTTGCCTCGGGTAAAGATTTCTCTGCCGATCATGACCATACCTCAGAAGATAAAAACGAGGAAGGTGATGCCCAACTCAACGAAGCTGAGCTGGAGTCCTTCCGTGGCTTCTTACGTAACCTATTGATGCACGCAGGCGTTGGTACCGCATTAGGTGGCGTGTGTACTATGGTTGGCGAACCTCAAAACTTAATTATTGCCGCCCAAGCTAACTGGCAGTTCGGTGAGTTTGCAATTCGTATGTCACCAGTTACCGTGCCGGTCCTGATTGCTGGTATCTTAACCTGCTACTTAGTCGAAAAATTCCGTATCTTTGGATACGGTGCGCAATTACCTGATGCTGTTCATAAAATCCTCTGTGACTATGCAGCCTATGAAGATGCACGTCGTACCAATAAAGATAAAATGAAGCTTATTGTTCAAGCCATTATTGGGGTTTGGTTGATTGCAGGTCTTGCGTTACATTTAGCCTCTGTCGGCTTGATTGGTTTATCCGTGATTATTTTAGCCACTGCGTTTAACGGTATTACCGATGAACATGCCCTAGGAAAAGCCTTCGAAGAAGCTCTCCCCTTTACGGCGCTGTTAGCGGTATTCTTTGCCGTGGTCGCAGTGATTATTGATCAACAACTATTTGCTCCCGTGATCCAATGGGCGCTGAACCACGAAGGCAATACCCAATTAGTGATTTTCTATATTGCTAACGGTTTACTCTCTATGGTCAGTGATAACGTGTTTGTGGGGACGGTCTACATTAACGAAGTCAAAGCGGCTTTGATTAATGGTCAAATTACCCGCGATCAATTTGACCTGTTGGCTGTGGCGATTAACACTGGAACTAACTTGCCTTCAGTTGCAACACCCAATGGTCAAGCTGCATTCCTGTTCTTACTGACATCAGCACTTGCACCACTCATCCGCTTGTCCTACGGCAGAATGGTATGGATGGCATTGCCTTACACGATCGTCCTATCGGTTGTGGGTGTAATGGCGATTGAAATGGGTTTCTTAGAGCAAATGACGCAGTATTTCTATGATTCCCATGCAATTTTGCACCACAGTGTTAAGGAAGCCTTAGCGCCTGCGGCAGCTCACTAACATAAATATCAGAGTTGACTGAACTTTATGAGTTCAGTACAGTCAAACAAACGCCCTATCTTCAAGGGCGTTTTTTGTTGATACGGAGTTCACTTTTGACAGCATTCACTCGCTTTGCCCATTCCCGTGCATCTTGGTTTATTCTGACAGGCTCTGCGATTGTCCTTGAAGCGGCCGCTTTATATTTTCAATACGTGATGAAATTAGATCCCTGTGTGATGTGTATCTACCAAAGACTCGCTGTATTCGGTATTTTGGCTGCAGGACTTGTGGGAATGACGGTGCCAAAGTACCGTATCGTTCGAATTTTGGGAGCACTGGGTTGGGCAATAAGCGCAACATGGGGCCTAAAGCTAGCATTAGCCTTAGTGGATATGCAAAACAATCCCTCACCGTTTTCTACCTGCTCGTTTTTACCCGAATTTCCAGCCTGGATGCCACTGCATGAATGGTTTCCTGCCATCATGATGCCGACGGGTATGTGTACCGATGTGCCATGGCAATTTATGGGAGTGACAATGGCCGAATGGATGGTCGTTGCCTTTAGTGGTTATCTAGTGATGTTATTACTGTTTATTGTGCCAATTCTCAGCGGCTCAAATAAACCGTCACTCTATAAATAAGTTTCAATAGGCAGACTTAAGGTCTGCCTTATTTTTATGCCTCTCCATTTATAACTTTAGTTAGTGTTATGACTTAACTTTGATTTAAGCCAATGGCAATTAGATCAAAAAAAGCTAAACTGGCTCAATGATCGCGGCATTTGGACCCCGTATAACATGGATAAACGGCCTATCTTTGCGCCACAAGCCTCGTTAACCCAATGGCAAAAAAGCCTGCCGTTTAAGCTCAGCTTGCTCCAACTCATCATCGCCAGCATACTGATTTTCAGTACTGCTTGGGTCATCCTTAATATCCAGACCCAACAAATCAGTGAGCAACAGACGTTGCTTAATCAGAATCACGGTCAAATAATTATTGCTAAACTGCAGGAGATGACCTCACAAGTCGAAAATCAAGTGAATGCGATTAGTCAAATCGCCATGCTCTACCGCCATGAACCTGAACAGCTCAGTAAAAGTATTCCCGTTTTACTTTCGATAGAAAGTCAAAAAGACATCATCTCTGGTGGCGGTATTTGGCCTGAGCCAGGCGCATTTAATCGGCAAAAGTTCCGTGACAGCTTGTTTTGGGCGCACAATATTCGCGGTGAGTTGGTTGCGATAGACAGCTACAACAGTGATAACTTCCCAAGTTATCATACTGAAGAATGGTATCGACCAACCCGTTTTTTCCCCGCAGGTAAAGTCTTTTGGTCTAAATCCTATATCGATCCCACAACCCATGAACCTATGGTTACCGCATCAAGCGCCATGTGGGTAGATCACCAATTTATCGGTGCAGCTACCACGGATATTAGTCTAGAAAAACTCAATCAGCTGTTACGCAATGCCATGTTGGATGTCAGTGGCTATGTCGTGGCTATTGACCATCAAAATCAAATACTGGCTTTTCCTAATCGTGATAATACACGCCAATCTCAGTCTGATACGACACACCATTTAATGAGCTTTGATGCGTTAGCTAAAGTAGAGCACGCTTTTACTCCTATAGCATCAGCGCTTCAGTTGGCAGATCGCAGTTTTATCGACCAAGCAATTGCTGAGCGCGTTTTTACTCAAGAGCAAATGGATAATCTCACTCGATTAAGCAGCGATAATGAGCGAGAAATGCTCTCTGCAATTGTGAATGACAACGCGAAAAACCATTTCACAACCCCCCGACGTATCGCTTCAATCGCATTGACAATGGATCCTGTCCTAAAGGCGCCTTCACTCGTTTCTGTTTTTCTTATGCCCCATACTTATTGGAAAATTTTAGTCGTCACACCAGTCGCACCGTTACAAGACACCGCTAAAAAACTGATTGAAAAGGTGGGGCTTTCTTTAGTCGCAATCCAAATGCTAGGCCTTATATCCTTGTTCATACTGCAACATAGGCTAATCATGGCTCCTATAATGGAAATGGTCAGAGCGCTTAAACGCAATGACTCTGCCTCCATCGAACTCAAAGCCAAAGAGCGCCATGACGAAGTCGGATTACTCGCAAAGACTTTTTTATCGCGTACTCAACAGCTTGAAATCGCTATGGCGAGTTTAGATGCCAGCAATCTCGCACTGGAACAACAGTTACTTAGTCAACAACATGTTCAACAGGAATTGAATCGACATAAGGAACAATTAAGATCTTTATTAGACTTTGCATCTACCATCATTTATATCAAAGACTTAAATGGCAGATACACCTTGGTCAATCATAAATATTGTGAAGTACTCGGTATCGAACGGCGAAAAATTATCGGTGCCATGGATTTTGAACTCTTCCCAGCTCCTCTCGCTCAACTCTACCAACAGAACGATCAACGGGTAAACCATCGCCACGATGCTCTGCATTTTGAAGAGCCAATACCAACTCCCCGTGGTGAAATTATTTACCAGATGACTAAGTTTGATATCCGAGATGATGAAGATAATTCTATTGGCGTTGGTGCAATTGGCTTTAATGTGGATCTCAAAAAGCGCCAAGAGAAAGCACAAGAAAAACTGCTAGAACAACAACAGCAACAAATAAAGGAACAGCAACATCAAACTCAGTTAGCCCAGCAAGAACTCGCCTTAATGAGGGAGCAGATAGGTGAGCTCAATCATGAAATTACACAGCAAATCCAACTCAACCTCAATAAACAGCAAAGTCTAAAACTCATGCAGCACTTCCTCGCCGAAGTGATTAATCAAATGATGCAAGAGCAGGATCGCCTCCTCGCTCAAGTATGTCAGATTCGTCAAGGTGAATATGTCGACCAGTCTGCTAAAGCGGTGCATCTCATGAGTCAACAGGCCGTAAGATTAAGACAAATATCGCAGCTATTTACTGATCAACATAGTGAAATACGACCGCTCCATTTAGCGCAGTTTCTCCAACATTTGCTCAGCCTATTACAGCCACAATTACTCAAAGCACAGGTGAAAGTAAATCTTAACTGCGATGAACTATTAATTATCGATGGTAATGCTTGGCAATATTTGCAGTTTTTCTATCGATTGCTTAATAACACTCTACAACACGCATTTAAAGAGCATCATCAACATCGCGAAATACTGTTGCAACTCGATAAACGAGGTAATGAATTACATATACTGCTACAGGATAATGGTGTGGGGATCTCGACAGCTCATCTTGAGCAACTCAGGCATGACATACTTCAAAGACAATGCACAGGAACGCTATCCTGCCTCAATTTGTGGATAAAATATGAGTTAAATGGCGAGCTAATCGTAAACAGCGAACTCAATCTAGGCACTCAAATCGAGTGCTATTGGCCGTTGGCTACGGTGTAACAGCTCTTTGCCGCCCGGCTCTATGCTTTACAAATTAAGCATCAACAATCCGAGCAGTTACTCTCTGTTACAGTGCAATCACTTTGTCGTCGTCTAGCCATTCCTTAGCCAGTACACGCTCATTTTCGCCAAAGACTTTAACCGGACAAGGCAACATAAAAGCTAACGTATTGACCATAGTCCCAAGCATTTGCGTATCCGCAATCATCACTACCCGCGCGAAATCACTGAAATGGAACACACTGAGTAAAGCATCGTCCCAAAGTGCTCCAACTGTAACACCCATAAAATCAGCACTAAATTCATACCATAAACGAATACAAGCATGATCCAATAACTTAGCTTCAATGGCCGGAAACAAAATGGTTTCAATATCCTGATGCGTTACCTGACCGGAAACAGCAATGGTTAATAAATCATCGGCATAGCTAGGACATATGGTTAACATTATGCATCTCCCTTCGTATATCACCCAAAAATATCGTTATAGAGTAAAGATATACCCTGTAAGCAAAGATGCTTAAACAACTGGTGATTTTTCTACGGCTCGGAAAGCAAAATAAGCAGAGTGATAGCTTATCTCCCCTAACCACATAGGCTTTTGTGCGAATATCGACAGAAAACAGAAAAATGAGCACAAAGGGTTGTTACTAACAACGGCAATCAATCCAGCGTGAAGAGACAAGCCATGATGGAAAAACCAATATGCAATTGCTGAAGGCAAGGAACGGGATTAAAACACGACTTCAATTCCCAAGAGCTAACGATAAGCAATGGGAGTAAGAGTAACCCGATGACTAGCCTCAAACATTAAGCATGGGATTGAAATTTTGCGATCTCTTGATCAAATAAATTTTTGATGAGTCCTGAAAATTCAGTGATAAACAGCGTTTGCTCAGGTGTTGCCCTATGATTGGCTACAGAGGCGAGAATTTCCTCGAGATCATACACAATGGCATCGACCTCACGGATAATGGTATTACGCTCACTAAAGGAGAGTGACGGATTTTGACCACAGACCATAATAATCTGCGCGGATAATTGTTCCTCAAACAATTCCATCACAGTATCGTCGGACACATTTTGGGTATCAGGCGTTTCGAACAAGCCAAGGTGCTCAGTCAAATACTGGATTAAATGCATGTAACCGTCTTTATCTGTGACCATTTTTAACCCTTAAAACAACTAAATCGAGCGCCATTAAGGACACTGTTAACATCTAAAAAGCCTCAACATCCACCCATTAAGTGGTCAGTATGAGCATTATACGTCAGCCACCTCATAACCTTATCTTAAACAACAGCTGACGTATTGATCTAAACCAATCTTATTGTTGTTACTGAGTTAAGGTTAGTACAAACGACACCGGAACGGCTTGGCTAATACTAGATAAACCTGCAATATCACGCAACTTATCAACCCCTGCAACCAAGCCAAATTCATTGGCATTGATAATTATCGGCTGAAAACTACTAACCATCAGTTTATTATCAGATACTTTGGTCAAAATTACCGAAAAAGTTTTTGTTTGCTGTTTTCCATGCAGGGCAATTTTGCCCTCGATGTCAACAACCTTTGACTCATCCACGGCAAGCGCTTTGAGCATTTGACTATCGACTTGGGCACTCAAGTTAAGTTCAGGATACAATGACACTTCAAACAATAAGTGCTGCATACGCTCATCACGCACATCAATACCCGTTGCTACGCTTATCAGCGGAATTGTTAGCTCAAATTGGCCAGTATCCTTCAGAGTACCTTTTAGCTGCTTAAAATGATGAACCTCAGCAATATCCCCCTTTTTTACCGACACGAAACTGACCCTAGAATCCTGCTCAATCACTTGCCATTGGGCAACGGAGCTGAAGCTGATCAACGTCGATAATGCCGCGATTCCTATCCATTTATTCATCGTATCCATCCTCAATTGTGAGTTGTAAGATCCAGCAGCTCCTTGTTATGAAGTACAAAGCTGCTCAGCACTTAGCAAACCGTGACAAAGATCACCTAAGCTTCACTAAAGATACTCTTTTTATTGATTAGCGACCAGTGAACTATCATTTTACCCGCACAAGCCATTTGTCTAAACTATTGGCAAAAGCCTGCTTATCGGCCGCAGACAAAGTATCAGGTCCACCTGTATGTACACCCGATGAACGTAAATCTTCCATAAAATCACGCATCGTAAGCTTTTGGCGAATATTGTCAGTGGTGTAGAGTTCACCGCGGGGGTTGAGCGCCAGCGCGCCCTTTTCGATCACTTGCGCCGCCAACGGGATATCGGCAGTGATGACTAAATGTGTGGCCTCAACATGGTCGACAATGTATTGATCCGCCACATCAAAGCCTGAGCCAACACGCACTTGACTGATATACGGTGACGGTGGCACCCGTAGCATTTGGTTCGCCACCAGCACTAGCGGCAGCGCCTTTCGCTCAGCTGCGCGAAATAAAATCTCTTTAATTGGGTTTGGGCAAGCATCGGCATCCACCCAAATCTTATACTGTCCCACGCTTACGCTCCTCGCCTATTAAGGTGCTAAACGGTCAATGACCCATTCATCCGCTTGGCGAGTGTAGAGGAAACGATCGTGTAGGCGATGTTCCCCTCCCTGCCAAAACTCAATACTCGAGGGCTTGACTAGATAGCCGCCCCAAAAGCTCGGTAATGGTACATCGCCCTTGGCAAATTTGGCTTTCATTTCAAAGAACTTACCTTCGAGTACTTGTCGTGCGCTCAGCTTACTCGACTGCTGCGACACCCAAGCGGCAATCTGGCTATCCTTGGGGCGGGTCATAAAGTATTTCAGCACTTCGGCGGTAGAAAGCGGCTGCGCCTCACCGAGAATCGACACTTGGCGTTCAATCGGATGCCAAGGAAAATGTAGACTCACTTTATTATTGGCCGCAATCTGCTGAGCCTTGCGACTGCCCAAGTTAGTGAAGAACACAAAACCTGTTTCATCAAAACGCTTTAACAGTACAATTCGTTGAAAAGGTTGGCCATGTTCATCCACTGTGGCAACACACATCGCGGTAGGATCACTCAGCTGCGCATCTCTGGCTTGTGTCATCCACAATTCAAATAATTGCATCGGGTTTTGGGGTAAATCGGCGCGTCTTAAGCCACCTTTGGTGTATTCACGGCGAATATCACTGAGATCTGTCATCGGTTTTCCTTTTTATAAGCGCACAATGATTGCTATCTGTGCAATCTGCGGATAGATCAAGTTTATCATGGCTCCGCCAGAAAACCGCGCCCAACCAAGATGAACCCTCAACAAAAACGCCTTGCTAAGCAAGGCGTTTTACTCATCAAATCAAACTCGCATTAGGTATTGGCAGCGAGCAGCGCGAGCAATTCGTCTTCGCCAATCACCTTCACGCCTAGCTCCTGCGCTTTGGCAAGCTTGGAGCCCGCCGCTTCACCCGCCACTAAGCAATCGGTATTTTTCGACACACTGCCCGCCACTTTGGCGCCTAAAGCCTGTAACTGTGCCTTAGCATCGTTACGGTTAAGCTGATTTAAGGTGCCCGTTAACACCCAAGTCTGCCCCTTCAATGGTTGCTCATCGGCACTTGGCGCTGCAATCGCAGGCCAGTTGACACCAGCCGCAATCAAAGCATCGATCACTTCTAGGTTATGGGGCTGAGCAAAGAAATGCGCCACGTGCTGGGCAACCACTTCACCAATATCTTCAACTTGAATGAGTTGCTCAATGGTAGCTACGCGCAGTGCCTCTAGGCTACCAAAGTGTGTCGCAAGGTTCGCCGCCGTGGCCTCCCCCACCTCTCGAATGCCTAAGGCATAGAGGAAACGAGGCAAAGTCGTGGTTTTAGCCGCTTCAATCGCCAGCGCAAGATTGGTGGCCGACTTCATTCCCATTCGGTCGAGCATGGTCATCATAGAGGCGGTGAGTTTAAATAAGTCCGCCGGGCTTTGAACCAACTCCTTATCAATCAACTGCTCGACGATTTTATCGCCCATGCCGTCGATATCTAATGCCTTACGGGAGGCAAAATGTTTGATCGCCTCTTTACGCTGCGCCTCACAGAATAAGCCACCGCTACAACGGGCAACGGCCTCACCTTCTAATCGCTCAACCAAACTGCCGCAAACGGGGCAATGTTGCGGGAAGGTAATCGCCTTAGCATCTTCAGGGCGACGCTCTGGTACTATGGCCACAATTTGCGGGATCACATCGCCGGCGCGGCGGATAATCACGGTATCGCCCACCATCACACCTAAACGCTCGATTTCATCGGCATTGTGCAAAGTCGCGTTCGAAACCGTCACGCCGCCGACAAACACAGGTTTTAGGCGTGCGACCGGAGTCACCGCGCCGGTGCGGCCCACTTGAAAATCTACGCCTTCGAGCAGCGTCATTTCTTCTTGCGCGGGGAATTTATAGGCAATTGCCCAGCGGGGAGATTTGGCCACAAACCCTAAGGTTTGCTGCTGGGCGATATCGTTCACCTTCATTACCACACCATCGATTTCAAAGGGTAAATCGCTGCGGCGAGTCAATATATCTTGATAGTAGGCAAACACTTGGCTGAGTTCGTCGCAGACTTTAATCTCGCTACTGACTGGTAGCCCCCAAGATTTAAGTTGCTGCAATTGCTCGTAATGCGTCTTAGCTAACTCGTGGGAAGTCGGCTCCACCACACCTAAGGCGTAGGCATAAAAAGACAGCGCCCGTGACGCGGTAATTTTACTGTCGAGCTGACGTAAGCTGCCCGCCGCCGCATTACGCGGATTTACGAACAGTTTTTCATCCTTTAAGCGTGCACGCTCATTTAGCGCCTCAAATGCCGCCTTGGGCATAAAGGCTTCGCCGCGCACTTCGACCAATTCGGGATAGTTGTCACCACGCAGTTTGAGCGGAATCGACTTAATGGTTTTAACGTTTTCGGTAATATCTTCGCCCACAGTGCCATCGCCCCGGGTCGCGGCGCGCTCAAGCACCCCATTGCGATATAAAATGCTCACCGCCAAACCATCGAGTTTCGGCTCACAGCAAAAACTCACTTGCCCCACTCTGTCGCTGACACGCTTATGAAATGCACTAAAGTCCGCCTCATCGAAGGCATTATCAAGACTTAACATGGGTTTAAGGTGAGTAATTTGTTCAAACTTTGCCAGCGCCATGCCGCCCACTCTTTGGGTAGGCGAATCGGCAGCAACAAACTGAGGATACTCGGCCTCAAGCTGTTTCAGCCGCTGCATTAATCTGTCGTATTCTGAGTCAGTAATGCTTGGCGCATCGTCGACATAGTAACGAATATTGTGTTCATTCAGAGATTGGCAGAGCGCCTGCATCAATGGCTGCGCATTTTCCGACGTAACAGCTTGTGAAAGCAGTTCAGATAGGCGTTTATCGAGTTGAATGTCTTGCATATTCATTATCCAGAATTCTTAAGCATCAAAAAGTTGCAAAAAATGAGGCCGCATTTAGCGGCCCCATCTGTCCATCACCGCGGTCTCGCGGCGGTGCATTAAGCGTTTGCGCGAATGCGGTGTAAATAATCTTGCTTAGTAAACTCGCCCCAAGGTTGACGCTGACCATCGAGCACAACCGCGTCGATATCATCCGCCAATTGGCGCGCCGAGTTAAGCATGATAGAGAAATTCATTAGCGCATCACCGTAGCAAGGTAAAGTCATAAAGAATACCACGCCTTGGGTGCTGAATTGCTCCATATTGTCTGGGTCAAAAACACCAGGTTTTACCATATTAGCAATGGAGAACAACACCTTACCATTACCGGCATTATCCACATGACGATGGAAAATATTCATATCGCCATATTTAAAATTAAGGGTTAAAAAGCAAGGTAATAATTCGGCACCATTAAGTTGCTGGCCTTCTTTCGCCACCACGTGCAGTACGAGTACATCACGTGGTTCACCTAAATCATCATCGGCCTGTTCAACGGCTTTAGGTTGCTCTTCTTCATACGCCTCTTCATCATCAAACAACGCGGTTTGGGTAGGCATTTGCACTTGGGAACGTTGCTCTTCAGCCGCCTTTTGCGCCACTATCGCCGCATGGGATTGGCCAACGTGAGCTTGATTTAAATGCGCTGTATGGCTTTGCAATACTGGCTCTTGGCGCGATGCTTTAGGACCGCGGTGTTGCTCTTTCACACTCGGTGATTGCAAATTAAAGTCGGGCTGCGCCATGCTTGGTTCTTGCTTAAACAGTGGTTTAGGTTCAACTTGAACGGGTTCCACTGGTTGCGGTTGTGCTTTGGCTTCTTGCTTTAAATAAGGGTTAAACGCAGGTGCCTCTGGGGTATGAGCTTCATTCGCTTTACGAACTCTGACGGCGCCAATACCATCGGCGTCGAAACCATCGGCATCGATACGCTTGGGGGCAGCCTCGCCACGCTCTGCCTGCTTTTTGTAGAAATTGCCCATCGGACTATCTTTCAATGACTTAGGCTGTTGTCTTCTGATAGACCAAAATCCATGCACCAGCACAGCAACTATGGCTATGGCGCCTAAAACGAACAAAACTAGTTGCAAATCTTCCATTGGTTACCCTGTCTTTCTTCTAGTTATCACGCGTCGGCCATCGCCACCGCTTGCTCTAAATCTACTGCGACTATACGGGATACACCCGGCTCATGCATAGTCACACCGATAAGTTGATCAGCCATCTCCATCGTAATTTTGTTATGGCTGATATAGATAAACTGTACGCTCTGCGACATCTCCTTCAATAATCGGCAGAAACGTTCTACGTTGGCATCGTCTAAGGGCGCATCCACTTCGTCTAACATACAGAAGGGAGCTGGATTCAACCTGAAAATCGCGAATACCAATGATAAAGCCGTTAGGGCTTTTTCACCACCGGAAAGAAGATGGATTGTGCTGTTCTTCTTACCTGGCGGCTGGGCCATGATGGTCACGCCCAGTTTCTAATAAATCGTCTTCCGTTAGCGCAAGGTAGGCACGCCCGCCACCAAACACCTTGGGGAACAATCGCCCTAAATCCTCGTTGACCGCATCAAATGTGGCTTTAAAGCGGGTGCGGGTCTCCTTATCGATTTTACGAATGGCTTCTTCTAGTGTTGCAAGCCCTTTATTAAGATCTTCATCTTGATGATCCAAATAGGATTTTCGCTCACTTTGTTGCTCAAATTCTTCGATCGCCGCGAGGTTTATCGCACCTAAACGGATAATTTTTTGCCGGATCTGATCCAAATCACGCTGCCACTTATCTGGCTGACCATCGCTAGGCAGCGAATCAATCACCTGAGCAAGCACAATTTGCTGTTCCGCCAGGGCTGCCAACTGGCTGTCAGCCTGCCCTTTTAATCCCTCACGACGTAACTTTAACGTGCTGAGGCTTTGAGTCAAGCCCTCAAGCTTACCAAGCTCTTGTTTTTGCTTTAATCCTATACTGTTTAGCGTTTCAGTGAGCGAACTTTGTTGTGCCCTGAGCGTTTTAAGTGCCTGTTGCTGACTCTGTTGCTGATTGAGTAGCTGCGCCAGTTGTTCACTCAGCTTTGCCGTTTGCTGATCACCCTGCTGTGCGACAACACTGGCAAGCTGGGCTGACAGTGTTTCCTGTGAGTGGACTAATTCACTGACACGGACCCGCTGTAATTCAATTTGTTCTGTACTCACCGCCATCCGAGTGGTGACCGATTGCAGACTGGCATTGAGGCTCGCTAAGCGGCGCTCGGCATCGCTAATTTGTGCCTTTAGCGCTTGGTGACGGGCTAAATCCCCTTGGGCTTCAAGGCTTTGTTGTTGCTGTTTCTCAAGGCTTAACGCTAGCGCCTCCGCCAATTCATCCTCTTGTTCCGAAAGCAGCATTAACTGCTCAGCCAGCTCGGCTAACTCATTGCGCGTTCGCGCAACGGTTTCTGCTAGTTGTCCCCGTTTAACTTCGCGCTGCTTGGCCTGGGCCTCTGCGTTATTAAGCTGGGTAGATTTGGTGGCTTTATCGAGCTGTAATTGGTGTAAGCGTTTGATACCTTGGCTTAAGCTGTCACGCACTTGGGTTAATTGCTGCGCCAACGCATCGAGCTTTGACTGCTGTATTACCCGCGCCTGCTCACACTCATTAATCGCTTCGCTTAATTGAGTTTGTTCTTTACTCAGTTGCACTAACGATTGGCTATTGTCTTGTTTGGCAATCAAAAAACCTTTGCCAAGCATATAACCATCAGCGGTCACAATTCGCTCATCGGCCGCCAAGCTCGCCACTTGTGCTTGTGCGCTGGCCAGATTATCGGCCCATTTAAGTCCCTTAAGCCAAGGGGCAAGGTTCAATTTTGTCCCTAAGATGGGAGAACCATCGAGATGCGCATCCGCCGCCAAGGCAGCATCGGCATAAAACCCTATCTCATTGGCGTCAACGCCCACGGGCAGCGTCATTAATCCCTGCAGCGCCAGCTCTGCCGCGGCTTCCCAGCCGTTTTCCACTTGAATGCTTTGCCACAGCTGCGGCTTATCACTTAACTCTTCTTGTTTTGCCAGCCATTGTTCAACCAGTTCGAAGCGCGCCCGCATCGAAGTTAAACGCTGCGATAACTGCTCAAACTCACCTCGCGCAACATCTAACGCGTGAGTATCGGTAGCCAGAGTGGATTCAAACTCTTGATTAATTTCAACTTGTTCAGCTAATGCTTGCTCTAACTGGGTAATCTCGTCATTGAGTGATGCGCTGTTATCTTCAAGGGCATGCTCATTGAGTGAGGCTAACTCTTGCTGTTGTTCTTGGTGTAACTGGGTTTTATGGGCATTTAATTGCTGCTGATGCGTCAGTTTGCTGCGGTGTAATTCTAATTGCAGCTTATGCTGAGCGGTTGTCGCCGCCAGCACTCTGGCGCTTTCACTTTGCGCCTCACTGCGCGAAACACTCATCTCCCACTGGGCTTGCAGCTCATCGAGCATTTCTTGCTGCAACTCATGTTGCGGCGCAAGTTGGCTAAGCTCTAGCTCAAGCGCTTGAAAACTAGCTTGATAAGCGGCTAATTTGGCTTGGTTTTGGGTGATTTGCTCGCTCAATTGCTCGAGCTGAGTATGTAGCTGGGCGTCGCGCTGCTTTTGGCTCTGCAACTGTTGCTCAAGCTTTGCGATTTCAGTACCCGTTAGATAATAGGCTTCGACCGCCTGCTGCTCTTGCTCGGCTAACTGTGAAAGCGTAACTTGCAGCTCAGTGCTTTCTAACTCACTCGTTTGCGCTAAGGATTGCGCTGCCGCTTGTTGCAGCTCAAGCGAGCTAATCTGCTCCGATAAACTCGCCATCTGGCTTTGCAGCTCTTGGTAGCGCATCACCAGCAATTCAGCATGGGTTTTACGCTCAGCCTGCTTTAGCTCGCGATATTGTGTTGCGGCTTTTGCCTGCTGACTGAGCTTTTCCAGTTGTTTGGCTAACTCACTGCGAATATCCCCTAAACGCTCTAAGTTTTCACGGGTGTGACGAATACGATTTTCCGTTTCACGCCGCCGTTCTTTATAGCGAGAAATCCCCGCCGCCTCTTCGATAAAAGTACGTAAGTCTTGTGGTTTAGATTCGATTAAACGTGAAATAGTGCCCTGCTCGATAATGGCGTAACTGCGCGGCCCAAGCCCGGTGCCCATAAATAGATCGGTGATGTCTTTGCGGCGACATTTTTGGCCGTTGAGAAAATACCAAGATTCACCGTCACGGCTCACCTGACGCTTGACCGAGATTTCTTCATAACTGGCATATTGGCCCGCAAGGCGGCCTTCTTTATTTTCAAACACCAGTTCAACGCCCGCCACAGATACTGGTTTACGGGCGCTGGAGCCGTTAAAAATTACGTCACTCATGGAGTCGCCGCGCAAATGTTTGGCCGAGCTTTCACCTAGCACCCAACGCACGGCGTCAATCACGTTCGATTTACCGCAGCCATTAGGGCCAATAATGGCGCTTAATGCCTGTAAAAACGGAATTTTGGTGGGATCGACAAACGACTTAAAGCCGGCAAGTTTTATTTGTTTTAATCTCATAGTGCCAGTTAGCGCGTCTCAGTTTAAAAAGCCATCAGGGCGATGGCAGATATCGGTGCAGGCCAATATTAGCCCGAGTCGTGTCATAGAATTCTGAGGCCAACTTTAGCAAAGCAAGCTGCATTTTGTAACGCTTTTTATTGAATTCATGCGGCTTTTAGCTTGTCATCTCGCGACGAGTTGATCACAATCGCAGTTATCTGTCTCCCGCGCTGTATCTCAACTTTTTGGAATGACGATATGACACAGAAATTTCCCTCGCCCTCACAGGCTAAAAGTGGTGTGAATTATTTTCTCGATGGCTTTGGTTTGATCACACGTAAAGGTCTTCGTACTTTTGTATTTATTCCTTTAATGATTAACCTGTTACTTTTTGCCGCCGTAATTTATGTGGCTGTCGGTCAGCTCGATCTGCTCTTTACTTGGATGAATGCCCAACTGCCTGAGTATTTAAGCTGGCTTAACTTTCTGCTCTGGCCACTGGCGGTTGTCACTATGTTGGTGATGCTAGCCTTTGTGTTTAGCTCAGTGATGAACTGGCTAGCCGCGCCTTTTAATGGCTTACTGGCCGAAAAGGTTGAACAACTATTAACCGGCAAACCCATGCATACCGGTTCAGGCATGGACTTAGTCAAAGACTTACCGCGCATTCTTGGCCGTGAATGGATCAAGCTGAAATACTATCTGCCCCGTGCATTGGTATTTTTACTGCTATTTTTAGTGCCAATGGTCGGGCAAACCTTGGCGCCTATTCTGTGGTTTTTATTCAGCGCTTGGATGATGGCGATTCAATACTGCGACTATCCCTTCGATAACCACAAGGTGAGCTTCAAGGATATGCGCTTTGCACTGAATCAAACCCGCGGCACCAGTTTCAGCTTTGGCGCAACAGTGACACTGTTTTCGATGATCCCTGTGGTGAACTTTATTGTGATGCCTGTGGCTATTTGTGGCGCCACCGCCATGTGGGTCGATAAGTACCGTGAAGCCTACCGTAATCCTGTGGTCGCACCTGAATAATCCTCCTTATCGCACTGGATGCATGCCATCCAGTGCGCTTTGGCTCTAACTCAATCCAATTTAAATACAATCCTTGTAACAATTACTCATTCTTGTTAACTCAAAACTTCTGGCACACTGCGCGTAATTTACGGATTATTTTGGGCCCAGTTGTTGAAGACGTTTCTCCCCTTTCTGCTATCGAGCATGATGTTTCTGAGCTTACCGAGTCAGGCCGGCTCAGTTAGCCAATTTCAGTTAACGATTCCAACCTTAACGGATACCGCCGAGATTGATGGTGAATTTGATGAGGCAGTGTGGCAGCAGGCGGCGCTGGCCGAGTTACGCTATGAGACTCAGCCCGGAGAAAACACTGCCGCTCCGGTTTATACCGAGGCCAGAATCTACGCCACCCAAACCAGCCTATTTGTGGCCTTTATCGCCAAAGACAGTCAGCCTCAACGCATTCGTGCCACTCTCAAGGACAGGGATAATCTCTGGGGTGATGATCTGGTGGGGATCAAACTCGATACCCTCAATAACGCACGCTTGGCCTATCAGTTTTTTATCAACCCGCTGGGCGTGCAACTAGACTCGATAGAGAATGAACTCACGGGCGAAGAGAGCGAAGCGTGGGATGGCATTTGGAAAACCGCCGGTAAAATCACCGCAGATGGCTATCAGGTGGAAGTCGAACTGCCATTACGGCTATTCAACTTTGACGATAAAAAGCCCATTCAAGACTGGGGATTTGAGCTTATTCGCTACTATCCACGTAATGAAAACCATCGTCTCTCCACCCATAAAATTGACCGCAACATCAGTTGCCAGCTCTGTCAGCTCGGCGTCGCCACGGGTTTAGTTTCAGCCAAGCAAGGGCAAGATCTGCAAATTACTCCCGCTTTTGTAGCAACTCGCAATGAACATAAAACTGCACATGGTTGGCAAACAGATACGGACTATAAACCGGGGTTTGATTTACGCTGGGGAATGAATGCCCGCACCTTGTTGAATGCAACCATTAACCCCGATTTCTCTCAAGTCGAATCCGATGCGGGTCAGCTCGATATTAACAGTACATTCGCATTGTTTTACGACGAAAAACGCCCCTTCTTCCTCGATAATAAAGACTACTTCGATACCCAAGTGAATCTGCTACATACCCGCAATATCGTATCGCCGGATTATGGCCTCAAACTCACCAGCCAAACCGAGCAACACACTTGGGCACTGCTGGCCGCCAATGACAGCCAAGCCACCTTTTTAATGCCGGGTAATTTAAGTTCAGAGGTCGCCTCATTAGCAGAGGAAAGCCTCAATCTGGCTGCGCGTTACCGCTTCGATATGGATAAAACCTTTTCCTTTGGGGGTCTTATCACGGCTAAGAGCAGTGCCGACAATCAACTGACTGAATTTGCTGCACAAACCGATGATAATAATGATTACCACAATTATGTCATAAGTTTAGATGCCAAATACCAGCCTACTGAGCAAGATATACTTACTGCTCAGGTCGCCCATTCCCAGACACGTTACCCCACAGCCCTATACCAACAATTTTGTGGCAATGTGGAGGGAGAACTGACAGAAGGGCTACTCTGCGGTCAAACGCCCTTAAACTGTGAATTTGGCCAATGCCAAGTGAATGAACAAGTATTACGTACCCAATCAGATGAGGATTTTAGTGGCGCCTTGTATCAACTGACCTATGAACACAATGCCCGCGATTGGTTTGCCTACAGCGAATATCACGATGTTTCCCCTAATTTTCGTGCCGATTTGGGCTTTGTAGAGAAAATTGACTATCGCACCTTTATGGCTGGCGGTGGCTTAATTTGGTATCCGCAAGTGGTGTTTAACAAGATAAAATTTGGCGGTGACTGGGATATCACCCACAATCAAGCGGGAGAACAGCTCGAGCAAGAATTTGAGATCTTTTGGGAAATGTATGGCGCACTACAAAGTGAATTGTCCTTTGGGGTAGAAACCCGTGAGCGGGTCGGACCACGCCATAATACAGCGCAACTCGCCGTAATAGGTAACAGCAATCAATATGAGGAAACTCAAGGCTGGCTTTACGGAGCCATTACGCCGATTTCAGCCCTCAGCCTTGAGCTGGAGATCCATTACGGCGATGAGATTGATTTTCTCAATGATAGATTAGGCACAAAGACCTTAATCAATCCAATATTGAACTGGAAAATCACCAACGGTTTATCGGTGGAGATTTCTCATCTTTATCAACATATGGAGGTCGAGCAGGATAAACTCTTTACCGCAAACCTTTCGGATGTGCGCCTGCACTGGCAACTGAGTCTGCACAGCTTTATTCGCCTATCGAGCATTTACACCCAAATCGAGCGTAATCTTACGCAGTATTTGTATTCGTCGCCCGATAGCGAAGCGGCGCACTTAGGCAATGAAATCCTCTACGGCTACAAACTTAATCCCCAGAGCGTGTTCTATTTGGGCTATTCCGACAGTTTAACCTCGGATGATGAACTCACGCGGCTCACTCGGGACGAGAAGACCTATTTTATGAAGCTAAGCTACGCCTGGTTGCTCTAGGCAGAAAGGTTTAGCATAAAGCCCACAACAAGGCTTGTGGGCTTAAATCAGAATTCTAGCTAAGACTCATGGATCCCCAATAAGCTTGGGCTGGGAAGCGCAATCCCCATTGCGGTGAGCTCCACTCCCCAATGCCGCAGCAGCGCAAGATACGCCTGTTCAAAGGGATAGCGTGGCCGCGGGAATGCCCACGTTGAAGGAAAACACCATTCCTCCTCGCTCTCATCAATCGCTAAATAGGCGACAAAATCATGCTTTGCCTCACTCAGCGCAGCGATTAGATTCGTCGCCATCGCGACCCTGTGGGCAGAGGTAAATCCCAACTGCTCACCAAACTCATCAAATACATAAGCATCGTACAGCGCTTGCAGCTGCGCGGGATCTAAAGGATCGTAACGATTGAGTGTTTCCCCGAGCGTTTCCTCGCGGTCATAACAATTAAAGGCGCCAAGAAACCAGCCAGGATTGGGATGGAACGGAATATCCGAATCAGGGTAAAGAAGCGTCATGGTGACAGGTTCTCGTACTGCAACTGAGGCTTTAAAAAACTGTTTTTAAGGCTGTTAACTGCCTTGTCTGATTAAAAGCATTTTCGGTTAAGGTACGGCATCAAGCCGTTTAACCCAATGTGCTGATATAAAAGCAAAAGCCCCATTGCTGGCAATGGGGCTTTTGTCGATTTAGCGTTTTTGCAAAATAACGCTACCGATGGAGTAACCCGCGCCAAAGGAGCTTAAAAGCCCTAAATCGCCCGCGTTAAAGTCAGCGGAATATTTATGGAAAGCAATCACAGAGCCGGCGGAGGCGGTATTGGCATACTCGTCGAGCACCACGGGCGCCTGATCGGGCGTCACCTCATCACCTAGTAGTTTTTTCACCACAAACAGGTTCATATTGATGTTGGCTTGATGCAACCACAAACGCTTAAAGGACTGCGGCGTGAGGGATTGCTCGGCCAGATGCTCATCTAAATGCTGATAAATCATCGGCAACAGTTCTTTAAAGACTTTGCGCCCCTGTTGGTGGAATAGCTTATCCGCCTGATGCGCCGAGCTTGGATCGCAGCGATTAAGAAAGCCAAAATTACTGCGAATATTGTTCGAGTAGTCGGTAAAACAACGGCTTGAAACAATGTTAAAGCCTTTACTCGCGGCCACTAGGCTTTGCTCTTCGAGCACCATAGCGGTTGCGACATCCCCGAAGATAAAGTGACTGTCACGGTCACGGTAGTTAACCTGCGCCGAACAAATTTCGGGATTAATCACTAACACGCGCGACGCCGAGCCAGTCGCAATCGCATTGGCAGCGGCCACAATGGCAAAGGTGGCCGAAGAACAGGCAACCTGCATATCGTAACCATAGCCACGGGTACCGAGTGCCCGCTGGATTTCAATCGCCATCGCCGGGTAAGCGCGCTGCGTATAAGCACAGGCAACAATCACTAAATCGATTTGCTCGGCCTTCACGTCCGCTTGTTTCAGTGCCATCAATGCCGCCTCAACCCCAATTTCGGCCTGCATAGATAACTCGTCACTGCTGCGCTCAGGGATCAGCGGCATCATGATTTCAGGATCGAGAATACCGTCTTTAATCATCACATATCTGTGCTTGATGCCCGAGGCTTTCTCGATAAACTCACTGGAAGAATAAGACAGCGGCGCGACATGGCCCTGCTCAATTAATCCTGCATTTTCAAGGTTAAACATATCGACATAGGCGTTGAAGCTTTCCACCAAAGCTTCATTTGAAATACTGTGTGGCGGCGTAAATAAACCGCTGCCAGAAATAACGACCTGTTTCATAGGTGCTCCGAACGGGTGCTTGTTGTAAGGTGAGCAGACGTCGCATTATTCTGTGTTGGCACGGCGGCTAATGCGTGTTCAGCCTGCGCCTGTTGCTGCTCTAATTGTTGCTTTTTATGCATTTGCGCTAAGTCTATCACGACTGTGGAAGATATTTTATCTTGGATCCCCTGCCGATTGGCATCCCAAAAAATCTGGATAAAGCCAAGTAAGCCTGTCGTAAAGCCCGCCGCATAGCCACCATAACGGCCAAAAGCGGTCCAAAGGCTGATTTTAGCGCCATCAAGTTGAATAACGCGAATACCTAATAGTTTTTTACCTAAGGTCTGACCATCAAATTTGGCGGTAAACACGGTAAAGTAAAATGCTGCCCAACCAAACCCTAAGCCCATATCGCTCATAAAGCCTTTAATCCACGCCAGCACACTGCGGGTATCACTTTCTTCCTCATCGACGTTTTTGGTGTTGTTACTTTCCGCTTGACGCACGGAATTAAGATCTTCATCTGCGGCTTGTTTATCGGTATGCGCGTTAGCTAATCCATCGGCTTGTGGTTCAGACACTGGGTTCGCCCTACGTTCAAGCTTGTCATCAAGCAAATGACTTGGCTTTGGTGATTGTGAGGGTGTTGTTGAATCCGTGGCTGAATCGAGAGTGACTTCAAACACTTTCACCTCGGGCCAGAGAATGCCCGCCATGATTTCATCACGTAACTGCGTTTTATCAGCCTCGGATAAATCCATGCTCGCTAAAGTGTCTAATACCATATCGCGGCGCTCAGCTGCCGACATGCCCTCAATGGGTACATTTTCCAGTGTCTGAGTTTCGAGCGTCTGTTGCAAAGAACGGATTTGTTCACGGGCACAATCCGTATTTTCACAGAGTCCGAGGGAGACAAGGCCAGGAATCGCCTTAACAACAGTCTTACTATCCTGGGGCGCGGAGACCTTGTCGCGGGTGGATTGATTGGATTGATGCAAATCCCACAAATTCCCCGCCGAGCTAAAGAGCATTAACCCTAGCATGGCGGCATAAAGGCCCCATTTGAGAAAGCGGCCAAACTGGCGGCTACGTTTTTCGATATAAATAATCCCCACCACCAGCAGAACAAACAGCCAATCCATTTGCTCGGCTAAAATAGTGATAAATAAACCATCGATTAATATCGCTAGCGCCCGCTTAAATGGTGTTGCTAACGGGGTATAAAGTACCGATTCGGCAATAGTAAATGCCTTAGGGGTGACCATAGTTCTAGGATCTTTACCCACATCTGTTTGTTGTTGCTTCATAATGGTTGAAATCCGATTCCGATAAGCGCTTTTATCACCAAAACATCAAATGACTGTTCTCGTTCTATTGCAATTTTTATTGATGTTAGCAAGAGGTTAACACAGTTAAACCCACGACCAATCGGGCTTTGCGAATAACAGTGACATCTTTAATAACTAAATAGAATAAAGAAGAACAAACAATCACTTCTAAATACGCCACAGGCGATTATGATTCAATAGTGCAAACATAGGAGCAAGCAATCCATGAGCAAAATTTTCGAAGACAATTCATATACTATTGGCAACACCCCGTTAGTGCGTTTAAACCGCGTAAGCCAAGGTAAAGTGCTCGCAAAAGTCGAAGCACGTAATCCAAGTTTCAGTGTCAAATGCCGTATCGGTGCCAATATGATTTGGGATGCCGAGAAAAAAGGCCTGCTCACCAAAGATCATGAACTGATT
This sequence comes from Shewanella sp. POL2, assembly GCF_000282755.1. Taxonomy (NCBI): domain Bacteria; kingdom Pseudomonadati; phylum Pseudomonadota; class Gammaproteobacteria; order Alteromonadales; family Shewanellaceae; genus Shewanella; species Shewanella sp. POL2. Next base: position 24,834 of record NZ_AKZL01000013.1, on the reverse strand, counting down.
GAGCCTACCTCAGGTAACACCGGGATTGCCTTAGCTTATGTAGCCGCCGCCCGTGGTTACAAGCTGACGTTAACGATGCCAAACACTATGAGCCTAGAGCGTCGTAAGCTGCTTAAAGCTTTAGGCGCAAATCTTGTGCTGACTGAAGGCGCAAAAGGCATGAAAGGTGCGATTGATAAAGCGGAAGAAATCCGTCAATCAGCGCCTGAAAAATACATTATGCTGCAGCAGTTTAATAACCCTGCTAACCCAGAAATCCATGAAAAAACCACAGGTCCAGAGATTTGGAACGATACCGATGGTGCTGTGGATGTGTTTGTTGCGGGTGTTGGTACTGGTGGAACTATCACTGGCGTGAGCCGTTACCTGAAGAAAGTTGCAGGCAAAGCCATTACTTCTGTCGCGGTAGAACCCGCAGATTCACCAGTTATCACCCAAACCTTAGCGGGATTACCCGTACAACCTGGTCCACACAAAATTCAAGGTATTGGCGCTGGTTTTATTCCAGGTAACTTAGATCTTGAGTTAATCGATCGCGTTGAAACCGTCACTAACGATGAAGCTATCGACATGGCCCGTCGCTTGATGCAAGAAGAAGGCATTTTAGTCGGTATTTCTTCAGGCGCAGCAGTGGTTGCTGCTAACCGTATCGCTGCCCTGCCAGAGTTTGCGGATAAAAACATTGTGGTTATCCTGCCTTCGGCTGCCGAGCGTTACTTATCATCAGTATTGTTCCAAGGCCAATTTGGCGACGAAGAAAATATTCAGTAATCTCATCGCTTGTTGATAAAGATACCCAGCTCCGTCTGGGTATTTTTATGTCTGTCAGTTAATTCTTGCCATGCATATCTCTTTCGAACGAATATTGTTTCTATCAAGAGCCTGATTTATTGGTGAAATTGGACACAGTTCATAGTTTTTCCGTGCAATGCTAGCTTTAACAATTCAGTCCGCTATAAATAGCCCTCTCCAAGATTAACGTCAGTCTTTTATGTCTTTTTACCAAAATCCAAAAGCGCTAAGCGCCTTTGATGCTAAGTTTGAGGCACAGAAAATTGCCTTTGGACCCGTGAGTTTTCAGGTCGCGCATTGTCTACTCAAATTTGAAGTGCTCGCCACTATTGATAAGGCTGGTGAGCAAGGGGTGACCTTAGCGAAATTAGCCCAAACGAACCTGTTGAGTGAATACGCCCTTGGGGTGTTATTGGATATGGGACTAAGCATGGGGCTGGTATGGCTTAACGAAGACGCCTATGTCCTCGATAAAACAGGTCATTTTTTACTGCATGATGATATGGCAGCAATCAACCTCAACTTTGTGCAGGATGTATGTTATCAGGGATTATTTACGCTGGATAAGGCGCTACTCACTGGTAAACCCGCGGGGCTGAGTGTATTTGGTGACTGGCAAACTATCTATCCCGCATTGAAAGATCTGCCTTACGCCGCAAAAGAGAGTTGGTTTGCATTTGATCATTATTATTCTGATCATGCTTTTCCGCAGCTTTTACCCTTAGTCTTTGCCCATAGTCCAAAACACTTAGTCGATATTGGTGGTAACACCGGAAAGTGGGCTCTAAGCTGCTGCAAATTCGATCCTAAGGTTGAAGTGACCCTGATGGACTTTCCAGGGCAATTAGCCATTGCCAAAGAAAATGCTGCAAAACATGGCGTTACCGATAGAGTCCATACCTTTGCCACCGACTTACTCGATGAGTCGCGCCCTTTTATTGAAGGTGCTGATACCTATTGGATGAGTCAGTTTCTTGACTGCTTCTCTAAGGCGCAAATCTTGAGCATTTTGCAACGCACCGCAAATGCGATGACAGCCAATAGTCAGTTGTTTATTGTCGAAACCTTCTGGGACAGACAGCCTTCTGCCGCCTCGGCCTATTGTGTTAACGCCACGAGCTTGTACTTCACCGCGATGGCCAATGGCAATAGTCGAATGTACCACTCTAAGGACTTGATGGCCTTGCTGCATCAAGCAGGTTTATATGTCGATGAGGATACTGACAATATTGGGCTTGGGCATACTTTGCTGCGTTGTAAACGAAAACCTTGCTAGTTAATAAAAACTGAATCAATGGATAAAATTAATCAATTTTATTTATTTACACCTTAGTCATACACTGACATTAACAAATAGATACATCGAATTAATGTCAGTGTTGAGAGGTAAGTAATATGACTTCAAAGCGTAAACGTTGGACCGCACAGGCCGCAAAATTACCTAGCCCTATGGGCGGACTCGCACTCGCAATCGCAAGCTTAGGGTGGACTTGGGAAAGTGTAATGCCTTCACTGAATGGCTGGGGTCAATTAATCGGTGCAATTATTGCCTCAGCACTGTTACTAATGCTAGCCGGTAAGTTTTTGCTGCATCCTACAGTGCTCAAAAATGAACTTAGCCATCCCGTCGTCGGCAGCGTAATACCGACTTTTGCCATGGCATTAATGGTAGTGTCTAACCTGCTCGGTCACTATTTTCCCCATGCGGGATTAGCCCTTTGGTTAGCCGCCATTGCGATTCATATCGTATTTTTAGGCGCCTTTATCTACTATCGTGCTATCGACTTCAAACTCGAACATATGGTGCCTAGCTGGTTTGTGCCACCCATTGGCATCATAGTGGCTGCTGTGTCTTTCCCCAGCAATGGTGAACCTTGGTTAGTTAACACCATTTTAGCCTTCGGTATGATCGCCTATTTAGTCATGCTGCCACTGATGCTCTATCGCTTGATCTTTTGTCAAGCGATTCCTGACGCAGCTAAGCCCACTATTGCCATCCTTGCTGCTCCCGCAAGTTTATCCCTTGCAGGCTATTTAACGGTTTGTGAGCAACCATCAATCGCCTTAGTCGCCTTATTGGCAAGTATTGCCATCTTAATGACAGCGGTTATCTACCTTGCTTTTTTCCATTTACTTAAATTGCCCTTTAGCCCTGGTTATGCAGCCTTTACTTTCCCCATGGTGATCGGTGCTACAGCACTCTTTAAAACCGCTCACTGGCTTGAGCAATTTAGTCAAATGACCGATCTCACTCAATGGGTAAGGTTGTTGGCAGATTTTGAACTCGGTGTCGCCACTGTCGTCGTTGCCTACGTCGCTGTTCGGTATCTGACTCATTATCTACCCAACCCAATGGCCAATATTGGCACAACTATAGTTGAACTTAAGTAATAGGCATAAAATACGGTAAGTGTATTTGGCTACTTAACGTACTAAATAAAAATTTAATAACACAACATACAGAATAAAATAAGGAGTGAATTTATATTCACTCCTTTTCAAATTAAAATCCACACCATCAATTCACTCACAAAACTTTAGACTGACAAAGTAAAAAGAACTCTCAAAAATTTAATAAAGGCTATAACAGCTTTATAAAACCATTCTTAAATCCTTTCATTAAGATATTTTCAACATTAAACACTCAAAAATACCGCATAAAAATCTGTATATTTAATATTGCTTAAATTTAAATCTACACATACTGAAAAAGTATGATTATTTTTTTATTACAAATGCTTTCAATTTTTACAAATAAAAAACAAATTAACAAATAAAAATAAACAAACACCATGTTTTCATTAGCAAAAAAGATTAAACGCACCCTAAGCCAGCAATCAACCAATAAAAAACAACTTAAGACAAACATTTTTGCAACAAAATATCTTTACACATCGTAACCAACATCAATATCAACTGTTGCACTTGTTATTTTCTTGTGGTTATATCTGGAGCCTAATTAAATAGGCACTTATTTCCTATAACGTTCCGTATTTAATTAAAATAACAACTAAACAAATAACAAGTGTTAAGGGAGAATGATATGCGCGCTAATTCAACATTGGCCAAAGCGGTTCGCTTTGCGTTAATTGGTGGTGCTACAACAGCTGCTTTATCTAGTATGGCTGTTTACGCTGAAGAAGGAGATAACGCTAAGGTAGAACGCATTGAGGTAACAGGTTCACGTATCCAAAGAACGGATATGGAATCAGCGTTACCAGTAACAGTTTTATCTGCCGAAGATATTGCAAAAACAGGTTTAAGCGATGTTTCTGCTGTTTTAGCACAAATGCCATTTAACACTGCCGGTAGCTTCATTAGCGATGCAGGTAGTTCTGCAAGTAACCATGCTAGCTCAGGTATGCGTGGTTTAGGCTCAAACCGTACGCTAACCTTGATCAACGGTCGCCGTATTGCGCCATCTGCTACATTTGGTGGTGATGCCACTAACCTCAATTTAATTCCAATGGATGCAATTGAACGTATTGAAATTTTACGTGACGGTGCATCAGCAATTTATGGTTCAGATGCTATCGGTGGTGTAATCAACATCATCCTTAAGAAGACTTTCGACGGTTTAGCATTTGATGCCAAATTTGGTAGCCCAACTCAAGGCGGAAGAGATGAAAAGTCGGCTTCTATCACTTTTGGTAATACCAGTGATAAAAGCAGCAGCTTAGTAATCATCGAACACAAGCAATTTGATCCACTGCAAGGTGGCCAACGTCCTCACTTAACCGCTAACTGGGATAAGAAATACGGCCGTAGCGGCTTATATGCGCCAGAAGGCACATATCGTCCAGTAGAATCTCGTCCTGTGAAAGGCGCAGATGGCACATTCGGCACACCTGTCTATACAGGTTTACAGGTTCCAGGTAAAGATTGTCCAGCTGATCGCATTGTAACCACTAAAGACGGTTCAGCTTGTGGTTTTAACCAGTTTGACGGTACTGACTATCTCCCAGATCAAACAAAAGACTCTGTATTCTCAAATATGACTTACCGTATTACTGATGAATTAGAGTGGTTTGGTCAGGCTATCGTAATGCGTGATAAATCCATCACGTCTTCTACTGCGCTGTGGACTCCTAACCTATACATAGCAGCCGATAACCCATTAAACCCAACGTTCGGCACAGCTAATGCGTCAGAAGTTCAAGCTTATCATCGCTTGAAAGGCGTAGCAGACCGTTCAACGGAATTCGACTCAAATGTAGTTGACATAGTAACAGGTTTAAACCTTGAGTTAGATGCAGGCTCTCTAAGCTGGTACGTTCAATACTCAGATCAAATTGTAAACATTGAAACTGACTCTTATGTCTTCGAAGATAAGCTGCAAGAAGCGGTTGATAAAGGTTTGTATAACCCATTCGTTGAAGGTGGCAACGCAACTCAAGCCACTTTAGATACTTTCTTACACACAGCTACTCGTAAAGCAACCTCAAATACAACCGGCACCGGATTGTCATGGGCGGCACTTGCTCCAATTTCCTTACCTGGCGGTGACTTAGGTTATGCTGTTGGTATGGAATACCAAAAAATTGAATACAAAGATTCCCGTGACGCTCAACAAGCAGCAGGTAACGTATTAGGGACTTATGGTGGTGATTCTGCTGGCGATAGAAGCTACAAAGCGGCATTCGTTGAGTTAGAGCTACCAGTTTTAGATCACTTGAACGTGAAGCTCGCAAGCCGTTACGACCAATATAGCTTACCAGATGTTGGTCAGCTTTCTAGCTCTGTAAACGTACGTTACGAAGCCTTAGATAACTTAGTGCTACGTGCATCTTATGGCCAAGGCTTTAGAGCACCGTCACTAGATGACCTGTTAGGCAAACCAGCAACCAGTTACGACAGAGTCACAGATACTACTCTGTGCCAAAGTCTACCACCTGATCAACAAAACGGTAATCCTGCTTGTGAAGATAACCAATATCTGCGTAAGAGTTCAGGTAATAAAGACCTAGATCCAGAGAAATCTGCTCAATACTCTTTCGGCGCAGTGTGGAATATTACTGAGAATATCGATTTTGTTGTTGATTACTACAACATTGAAATCACTGATCAAGTAAGCTACATCGGTGCACAAACTATCGTTGACTTAGAAGCAATTGGTGGCTTAGGTGCCTATGACCCTAAATACATCTATGTTAAACGTAAAGCTGATGGCACTATCGATGAGATTGGTGCAGGCAACATCAACATGGACGGCGTACAAACTTCGGGTCTTGACGTATCTTTCACGTCAAACTTCGATTTAGGGGAAATTGGTACATTTAAGTTTGCAGTTGAAGGTACTTATGCCCTGGAATACACCGAACAAGCAAGCCCAATTGCTAAACGTTATGATGTGTTAGGTACTAAAGGTTATCCGCCACTACGCTTCAATACGACATTTAGCTATGCAATTGATGACTTCTCTGCATCTTTGATTGCTAAGTACATTGATTCTTACGATGGTGAAACGCCACAACAACAAGAAGTTGGCACGAATAAACAAGACTTCTCATCTTTCACCACGTGGGATCTGACACTGAACTACGACTTCGATAGTTACGGTAAAGTCACTGTAGGTGCTCGTAACCTGTTTGATGCAATGCCAACTGTTAACTACAGCTTAGGCTACCCAGGATACGATACAGATACTCATAACATCTTAGGTCGTGTCGTATTTGCAGGATACAAAGTGAAATTCTAATTTCCCTTTAGGAAGATAGAAAACCACAACAAAAACGGCATCCTCGGATGCCGTTTTTTATATCCTGTTTAACCCATTAACTGAGTTAACCTTAGCGCCTATTTACCCGCAGCTTAAGGTAAACCCCAGCGCCCAGCGAAATCCGCGCACCTAGTTAAATCCCGGCACCTAGTTAAATCCAAGATAGTGCGCGCCAATCACCAGTACGCTTGAGACCAGCATCAGCAGCAACATAAAGCGCCATACAAATTTCAGCCAGTTACCCCAATCGACGCGGCATACGCCAAGAGTGGCCATCAAAGACGCTGAAGTGGGCACTATGATATTGGTGAGGCCATCGCCTAATTGAAAGGCCAATACCGCCACTTGGCGCGTCACACCAACGATGTCAGAAAGAGGTGCCATCAGTGGCATAGTCAAGGCAGCCTGCCCTGACCCTGAAGTCACAAAAAAGTTGAATACGGATTGAAACAGCAACATAAACCACGCCGAGAGCGCATCCGGCAGATGGCCAATCACCCCGCCAGCACTGTTAAGTACCGTATTTAACACGCTCGGTTCAGTCGGTGCACCGCCGCCAAGGAGCAGTAAAATCCCCGAGGCACATCCCACTAAAAGAGCAGGCTCTAACATGGTTTTAGCGCCGTCCTTAAAACTCTGCGCCACCTTGTTAAGCGTCAATCCATTAAGTTTAAACACGCAGCCAATGACGCCAGCTACCATACCCATGGTAAAAAACTGACTGGCAATCTCAGGGATAAACCAAGCTTTTACCACTACGCCCCAAATCACCCATCCCATAGTGAGCACTAACAATGCTAAAACCAGTATATCGCCAAGATTAAAGCGACTCTCTAATGTCGTATTGGCATGATGCTCTCGAAAATAAGCATCGGACTGAAAACTATGGGATAAACTGGGTTGCTGCTGAATGCGATGGGCGTAACGCATGGTAAAAACAATCCCGAGCAAGGTGAATCCAAGCCACATAGGAAAGCGAAACTCACTGCCTGAAAGAACCGGTATTCCCGCAATACCCTGGGCAATCGCCACACTGAAGGGATTCATCCAAGAACTGGCAAAACCAATTTGAGTCGCCACATAGGTCACCATCACAGTGGTGATGCCGTCATAGCCCAAACGGATCATTAATGGGCAGATGATAATGGCAAAAGCTATGGCCTCTTCTCCCATGCCAAACACGGCGCCACCAAGGGAAAACAGCGTAAATATCACCGGAATGAACAACTTTTCATTGCCACGGGTTTTATCGATTAACTTTAAGATGCCGTTATCTATGGTGCCTGTGGCCATCACCACTCCAAAGGAGCCGCCAATCACCAGCATAAACATGATCACGCCAATCGCACTGCCCCATTTAGATCCTGAAGTTAGGCCCTCAAAGGCGAAGTTAAAAAAGCCAACCCCGCCCTCGCCTTTAAACAATGCCACAGGTTGCAATTTAGGCTCGCCCGCAGCATCCAATTGATAGGCAAAAGAAGTAGGGTCGACCACCGTCCGCGCTTTATCGACACCATCAGCCAGATAATGCACCTCTTGGGTTTGAAACGACCCGATGGGGATAAAGTAAGTCATTAATCCCGCAAGCAATGCCACAAAAAAGATGATCACTAAGGTATCGGGCATTTGAAATGGTGAGGGAGTGTGTGAAGCGGATGATGCCGGAGCAGTCTGAGCGGCTTCTGTTGGCTGATTCGTCGAAGGTGGAGTCGTCATAGATGCGCCATTTTATGTCAAACGGAAAAGGCCGCACTATAAACTAAAGCGCTGTAAATCAGTATATAAAATCTTCATTCACTTGCATGAATATGCAAAATGGTCACATCTATCACAAACAAGTAATCTGCATAAAAAAGCCTTTGCGGTGAAAAAACAAAAAAATGCCCAGTAATACTGGGCATTTTTTATGAGCCTAAGGCAAATATCACTCAAAGAGAGCCTCACAAACCTAAGTGCCTTACTCTCTTGATTACTTTCTCTTAATTACTTAGTCCCTTAATGACTTAGTCTCTTGGCTATTTTTCGCCTTTTCAGTATGCAATGGTGACGCGAAAAAATGAGCCTGATGGGATTTTTGTGGATCGGGTAAGGCAAGTTGTCCTTGCTCAATCCACCAATAGCCGAGGCCAACAATCACGCCGCCGCCGACGATGTTGCCTAAGGTCACAGGAATTAAGTTATTGAATACAAAATTTGTTACCGTTAAATCAGCAAATTGTTCTTGGGTAATACCTAAAGAAGCAAAAAACTCCGGACTTGCCACAGCTTGAATTGTTATCCCAAACGGCACCATAAACAGGTTTGCAATGCTGTGCTCAAAACCGCTACTAACAAACATGGCTACAGGTAGGATCAATAAAATGGCTTTGGTTAGCGATTCTCGGCTGGCGAAGGTCATCCAAATACCAAGACATACCAGCATATTACATAAAATACCTAAGCTAAATGCTTGAATCCATGTATGGTGCAGCTTATGTTGTGAGACCTTTAAAGCATTTAGTCCCCAATTTCCGCCATCAAGCTCATATAAGCCCGCCGCCATAATCAAGCCGACCATTAACATGGCGCCGACAAAGTTGCCTAGGTAAACTCGCGTCCAGCATTTGAGTAACTCACTGGTAGTCACTTGTTTTTGCGCCCAAGCCACACTGCTTAAGACTGAACTAGTGAACAACTCGCCGCCGCAAATCACGACCAAAATTAACCCTAAGCTAAAGGCGATACCGCCCACAAGACGTACTAAGCCCCATGCACTATCGCCCGCGCCCGTGGTGACGGTCAGGTAAAACACAAAGGCTAAAGCAATAAAGGCACCCGCAAATACCGCTAAACCAAAGGATTGCCAAGGCGCCTTAACCACTTTGCTTTTGCCGTAGATTTCGGCTTGGTGATAACAACTAAAATGCGAAGAAACCTGCACAGGCTCATAGCCATTTGATGATGTCTGTGGAGCGTTAGCATGTGAGTCTTTCATAACCTTACTCCCAAACCCGATAAACAAACGCGAACTTGCAACATAGGTCTCTCCTACAGCGCCGAGGCGCAGATCAAACCAATCAAAATTTACATTAAGACTTGCTTAAATGATGACTCACTAAAGTCACGCTTTGTAACATACAAATCGTGTTCGCCGTGAAGCAGAGTTTGCCAAAGCGTGATGTTATTCACAGGTAAAATGTAAAATTTTTGAAGAGGCAAACACAAAAGGTTAATTGGTCATACCAATTTTGTTTGCATTTTGCCAATTTATCACCGCCCATCTAAGCATTATTCACTGACTAGATTAAGCAGATTTAACCTTATACAGAGTGAATGAAGCATAAGTATCCTTCACTGAGATGGCGGGTTGTTGACTAAGTGCTGTAATCTTTTAAATAGCGGCTCAACAAGAAATCACAGTATTCGAAGCCCGACACAACAATATTCCGCATCAACATCCTTATCTTTAAATGCTTTAGCACCGCCAAGCATTCCGTATAATCAGGCCTTTTTCATCGCAGCTTTACCTGCCAATTGGAGATTAAATCGTAACCATTAAAAATCAATCGATACGGTGATAGCTTTCGCCGGTTAAAAGCGCGACAGTCTGTTAAATAAGCGATAGCTTCAGCCCGCAATGGGCCAACAAAAGCGTGCTTTAATCCTTATTGTGCTAAAAAAATGCTACCTCGCTAGCAAATTTAAGATTAACAGAGGACAAACTCGCCCGTTTAAGATGCGAGACAGTAAGAGCTATGTTAATATGCTTATGGATAATTGGTCTTACCAATTTATAAAAAGAGTTATCGATAGCCGATAATCCACGTTAAACGTATATTTGTCATCTTATCGGGTATCAATAGACAGACACTTGGCGCGATAAACATCCCCAAGTTCCAGTTCCCATCATAGGGCGTCATCTTGAAGGGAGCTTTAATCAGGAAATAGCAATTGGCCTATACTCAACATGGCTTGCCCCATGAGCGCCAATGACCTTTATCTCAACCAAAAGGTATTAGTACGATGACCGACAAAACTGAACTGTTTGCCAACGCATGGGAAGGTTTTACCCCTGGCGATTGGAAATCTGAAGTCAATGTACGTGACTTTATTCAACAAAACTATGCTCCCTATGAAGGTGACGAGTCATTCCTAGCCGGTGCCACCGAAGCCACAACCAAGTTGTGGGACAAAGTGATGGAAGGCATCAAGCAAGAAAACCGTACCCATGCGCCAGTTGATTTCGACACAAAGATGGTTTCAACCATCACTTCCCACGACGCGGGTTATATCAATAAAGATTTAGAAACTATCGTTGGTTTACAAACTGATGCGCCGCTCAAACGCGCTATGTTGCCTAACGGTGGTATTCGTATGGTGGAAAGCTCATGCGCCGCCTACGATCGCGTACTAGATGAAGATGTTAAATACATTTATTCAGAACTGCGTAAAACCCACAACCAAGGCGTATTCGACGTCTATACCCCAGAAATCATGGCGTGCCGTAAATCAGGTGTATTAACTGGTTTACCCGACGCCTATGGCCGTGGCCGTATCATCGGTGACTATCGCCGTGTTGCACTTTACGGTATCGATTTCTTAATGAAGGATAAATTCGCCCAGTTCAGCTCACTGCAAGCGCAGTTCGAAGCAGGTGAAGATTTATCTAACGTTATCCAACTACGTGAAGAAATTGCTGAGCAGCACCGCGCACTGGGTCAAATGAAGAAAATGGCCGCGAAATACGGTTTCGATATTTCTCGCCCAGCAACCAATGCTAAAGAAGCGATCCAATGGACTTACTTCGGCTACTTAGCTGCGGTTAAGAGCCAAAACGGCGCAGCCATGTCTTTAGGCCGTACTTCAACGTTCCTAGATATCTATATCGAACGCGATCTGAAAAACGGCGTTATCACTGAGCAACAAGCTCAAGAAATGATTGACCATTTCGTAATGAAACTGCGTATGGTGCGCTTCCTACGTACTCCTGAATACGATGAATTATTCTCAGGTGACCCTATTTGGGCAACCGAATCTATCGGCGGTATGGGCTTAGATGGCCGTACACTGGTGACCAAATCAAGCTTCCGCTTCTTGAACACGCTATACACCATGGGCCCAAGCCCTGAGCCAAATATCACTGTGCTCTGGTCTGAAAAACTGCCTGTTGGCTTTAAAAAGTACTGCGCAAAAGTGTCTATCGACACCAGCTCAATTCAGTACGAAAACGATGACTTAATGCGTCCAGATTTCCAATCTGACGATTATGCGATCGCTTGCTGCGTGAGCCCAATGGTTGTGGGTAAACACATGCAGTTCTTCGGTGCCCGTGCAAACCTCGCCAAAACCATGTTGTACGCAATTAACGGTGGCGTTGACGAAAAACTGAAAATCCAAATCGCGCCAAAAGCCGACCCAATCACTGACGAAGTGCTGAACTTTGATGATGTGATGAATCGCTTAGACGGTTTAATGGATTGGTTAGCAACGCAATATGTCACAGCACTGAACGCCATTCACTACATGCACGACAAGTACTCCTACGAAGCTGCGCTAATGGCGCTGCACGACAGAGATGTACGTCGCACAATGGCCTGTGGTATCGCAGGGCTTTCAATCGCAGCCGACTCACTGTCAGCCATCAAGTACGCTCAAGTTAAACCTGTGCGTGATGAAAATGGCATTGCCGTTGACTTTGAGATCAGTGGTGACTATCCAAAATTTGGTAACAACGACCCACGTGTTGACGATATCGCCTGTGACTTAGTTGAACGTTTTATGGCGAAAATTCGCGACCGTAAAATGTACCGCAACGCGATCCCAACTCAGTCAATTCTGACCATCACCTCGAACGTGGTTTATGGTAAGAAAACCGGTAACACACCAGACGGTCGTCGTTCAGGTGCGCCATTTGCACCGGGTGCAAACCCAATGCATGGCCGTGATGAAAAAGGCGCAATCGCCTCGTTAACCTCAGTGGCTAAACTGCCTTTCGCCCACGCTCAGGACGGTATCTCTTACACCTTCTCTATCGTACCTAATGCTCTAGGTAAAGATGAAGATGGTCGTCGTACCAACTTAGCAGCGTTGATGGACGGATATTTTGCCCACAACGAAGGACACGAAGGCGGTCAACACTTGAACGTGAACGTGATGAACCGTGAAATGCTCGAGGATGCGGTTGTCAACCCAGACAAGTATCCACAACTGACCATTCGTGTTTCTGGTTATGCAGTTCGCTTCAACTCACTGACTCCAGAACAGCAACAAGATGTGATCACGCGTACGTTCACAAAAGGTCTGTAAGCTAAATTAGGTAAGGCTGTAGTACAATGTGCTACAGCCTCACTTATTTCAACAGGAGTCACAATGGCAGTTACCGGTCGGATCCACTCAGTGGAATCCTTTGGCACAGTGGATGGTCCAGGCATACGGTTTATCACCTTTATGCAGGGCTGTTTAATGCGCTGCCAATATTGCCACAACCGTGATACTTGGGATCTCGATGGAGGTAAGGAAGTACAAGTCGACGAGTTAATGAGCCAAATCATTAGCTACCGCCCCTTCCTCGATGCCAGCAACGGCGGCGTCACCGCTAGCGGCGGCGAAGCCATATTACAAGCGGAGTTTGTCGCCGAACTCTTTAAAGCCTGTAAAAAAGAAGGCATTCATACCTGTTTAGATACTAATGGCTTTGTGCGTAAGTACACACCAGTGATTGATGAGCTACTCGATAATACCGATCTGGTTTTGCTCGATATCAAACAGATGAATGACGATAAACACATTGAACTGACCAAGGTTAGCAACCACAGAACGCTGCAATTTGCCGAGTACCTCGCCAAACGCAATCAGCCAACTTGGATACGTTATGTGGTCGTGGGTGGATTTACTGATGATGAAGCCTCGGCATTACAACTGGCCGAATTTATCAAACCCATGAAGAATATTGAAAAAGTAGAACTCCTACCCTACCACGAGCTTGGTAAACACAAGTGGGAAGCGATGGGAGAAAGCTATCAACTTGATGGTGTCGCACCACCTAGTCGCGAAACCATGGAAAAAATTAAAGCCGTGTTTAGCTCACAGGGGATTAACGCGGCATATTAAGCGTCAAGGGAGGCTTAAAGCTCCTCCCAATAACTGGCATCTAAGCGCTCAAAGGCTATTTTTAAGATGAGCGCCATATCAAGGTAACACGCCTTAGCGCCCAAGGATTGGCAATGAATGCCCATGGCAGACAATTTCGCACTCAACTGATTACTCCAGTCGAACAGCGATAACGGTAATGGATGGCGCGCACGCCAGCCTAGCCATAATAAGCCCTGCAATGGCAGGCTGATAAAAAACAACGCGATAGTGAGTGCTTGGGGTAAAAATCCCCAACCATAGGTATAGAGCTGACTCACGCTCGCTAAAATTGCCAATACTGGCATCACCAGAATGGCAAGCTGAGTGGCGCGTACCACCCGATACTCAGGAAAATACAAACCCAGTTGTCTAACCATAGGCCACGTCTTCATATAACGACGACCGTCACCTAAGGTTTTGAGAATATTGAGACTCAATTTTAGACACCTACTACAGAGGAATACTGCTTTTACCATAGCACAATCTGGCACTACGCCCCAAGACTGTGATGGCAAATTACTCGCGTGTTCCCAAGATTTTGAATCGTTAACTTAAACACAATGGCAAAAGGTTTACACATGTCTAATAAACTGGTTTTAGTACTCAATTGCGGTAGCTCTTCACTCAAATTTGCCGTCATTGACGCGCAAACAGGTGACGATCAGATCTCTGGCCTAGCCGAGTGTTTTGGCTTAGAAGACTCGCGCATTAAATGGAAAATCAACGGTGAAAAACATGAGTCCTCTTTAGGTGCATTCACCGCTCACCGTGAAGCCGTTGAATTTATCGTCAATAAAATCCTCGCGGGTCAACCTGAATTAGCCGCACAAATTCAAGCCGTAGGTCACCGTATCGTACACGGTGGAGAAAAGTTCACCCGCTCTGTGATCATCGACGAGCATGTGATCAAAGGTATTGAAGAGTGTTCTTCACTGGCACCGCTGCATAACCCTGCGCACCTTATCGGCATTCGCGCCGCCATTGCGTCTTTCCCTAAACTGCCCCAAGTGGCAGTGTTCGATACTGCGTTCCACCAAAGCATGCCAGAGCGCGCTTTCATCTACGCCCTGCCATACAAATTGTACCGTGAGCACGGTATCCGCCGTTATGGCATGCACGGCACTAGCCACCTGTTTGTCAGCCGTGAAGCCGCTAAAGTGTTGAACAAGCCTTTAGAAGAAACCAATGTGATCTGCGCGCACTTAGGTAACGGTGCCTCTGTGACAGCGGTTAAAGGCGGTAAGAGCGTTGATACCTCAATGGGACTGACGCCGCTTGAAGGCTTAGTCATGGGCACACGCTGTGGCGATCTCGACCCATCGATCATCTACCACTTAGTGCACCAACTCGGTTACACGCTGGAAGAAGTCAACAACCTGATGAACAAGCAAAGTGGTCTGCTGGGGATTTCTGAACTGACTAACGACTGCCGTGGCATCGAAGAAGGTTATGCCGATGGCCATAAAGGTGCAACCTTAGCACTGGAGATTTTCTGCTACCGTCTAGCGAAATACATTGCTTCTTATACTGTTCCACTTGGTCGTTTAGATGCCGTAGTCTTTACTGGCGGTATCGGCGAAAACTCCGACATCATCCGCGAGAAAGTACTCAACATGCTGCAAATATTTAATTTCCATGTTGATAGCGAGCGCAACAAAGCGGCACGCTTCGGTAAGAAAGGCATTATCACCGCCGACAACAGTACTGTCGCCATGGTCATCCCAACCAACGAAGAGTGGGTTATCGCCGAAGATTCAATTAAACTCATTAGTAAATAATAAGACTCATTAAGCCGTTTGCGTCGTCAAACGGCTTTATTATTAGTGACCTACAACTAACAAACACAAGCAAATCCGCAGAGACTACTCTGCCAAAAACCATCGAACTTAGAGGTTTTTATGTCTCGAAATATTATGTTAATCCCCATAGGTACAGGAGTCGGCCTGACCTCCTTAAGCCTTGGTATGGTGCGCGCATTAGAGCGCCACGGGGTAAAAGTCCAATTCTTTAAGCCTATTTCACAGCTTCGTCCGAATGATAACGGTCCAGAACGCTCAACCACGATTTTAAGCAAATCGCCAACGGTTAATCCGTTAGAGCCCTTCGATATGGCCCATGCTGAAGCGTTGATCCGCGCCGATCAAACCGATGTGCTGATGGAGCAAATCATTGCCCGCGCCGCAGAATGCGCCAGCAACACCGAAACCCTGATTGTTGAAGGTCTGGTACCTACCCGCAACCATCCCTTTGCCGATGACGTTAACTACGCTATCGCTAAAGCCATGGATGCTGACGTGATTTTCATTGCCACTCCTGGCAGTGATACTCCAACAGGGTTAATGAATCGCCTCGAAATTGCCTACAACTCTTGGGGTGGCAAAAACAACAAACGTCTGATTGGTGCCGTGATCAACAAGATTGGTGCACCGGTGGACGATGAAGGTCGTGCACGCCCTGACTTATCAGAAGTGTTTGATCATCAAGGTGTACAACGCTCTGATGCCTCTATCATGTTCCAACTGCCGGGTAAGAGCCCACTGCGCATTTTAGGTAGCGTGCCTTACAACCTAGACTTAGTCGCACCACGCGCCTCTGATTTAGCTAAACACTTACGCGCACGGATTCTTAATGCCGGTGAGATGAATATTCGCCGTCTACGTAAAGTCACCTTCTGTGCTCGCAGCTTACCTAATATGGTCAACCATATTAAGACAGACTCTTTACTGGTGACTTCTGGCGATCGCTCCGATGTGATCGTATCTGCGTGTCTTGCAGCCATGAACGGCGTGAAGATTGGTGCCCTGCTGCTGACAGGTAGCTACGAGCCTGAGCCAGAGATCCTTAAACTCTGTGAACAAGCTTTTGAGACAGGTTTACCGGTTTTCCTGATTGATACCAATACTTGGCAAACCTCATTAAATATCCAACGCTTCGACCATGAAGTGCCAGTGGATGATGCCGTTCGTATCGACTTAGTGCAGGAATATGTCGCTAGCCATATCGACCAAACGTGGATTGAGAGCGTCACGAAAAACTCTCCGCGGGAACATCGCCTGTCACCACCAGCGTTCCGTTACAAGCTTACCGAGCTTGCCCGTGCCGCCCACAAAACCGTGGTGCTACCTGAAGGTGATGAACCTCGTACGATCAAAGCCGCGGCCATTTGTGCTGAACGTGGTATCGCGCGTTGCGTGCTATTGGTAAAAAAGATGAAATTCTGCGTATAGCGGCTCAGCAAGATGTCGTGCTGGGTGAAGGCGTTGTTATTGTCGACCCCGATGAAGTACGTGATCGCTATGTAGAGCCAATGTTGGATCTACGCCGTAGTAAAGGCTTAACCGAAGTCGTTGCCAAAGAGCAGTTAGAAGACAACATGGTGCTCGGCACTATGATGCTGGCACAAGACGAAGTCGATGGCATTGTCTCTGGCGCGGTTAACACCACCGCCAACACCATCCGTCCACCGCTACAATTGATAAAAACAGCCCCAGGCTCGAGCCTTGTTTCTTCCATCTTCTTTATGTTGATGCCAGATCAAGTGCTGGTTTACGGTGACTGCGCGATTAACCCCGATCCTAATGCTGAACAACTGGCCGATATCGCGATTCAATCGGCAGAATCTGCTAAAGCCTTCGGTATCGAGCCTAGAGTAGCGATGATCAGCTACTCAACGGGTAACTCAGGTACTGGTTCAGATGTGGATAAAGTACGTGAAGCCACTCGTATCGCCAAAGAAAAACGTCCTGATCTGGTTATTGACGGTCCACTTCAATATGACGCGGCCGTTATGCCAAACGTGGCTCGCTCTAAGGCACCTAACAGCCCTGTAGCAGGTCAAGCCACTGTGTTTGTATTCCCCGACCTCAACACGGGTAACACCACCTACAAGGCTGTACAACGTAGTGCTGACCTCATCAGCATTGGCCCAATGCTACAAGGTATGCGTAAACCTGTGAACGACTTATCCCGCGGTGCGTTAGTGGATGACATTGTCTACACTATCGCCCTCACGGCAATTCAAGCGTCACAAAACGATGCTAAAAAATCGTAAATTAAGCTAACAACACGCTCAACCTAAAAGCACTGACTTGTTCAGTGCTTTTTTATTTCCAGAGGCAAATGGTCGCAAAATAGACAGCATTAAACGCTTAAATTAAAGCCAAAATACGGTGAAAATGTTGCTGATGAAAAACAAATGCTGTGAATAGACTGGAAAGTTTTATAAAAATATCCACAAGGAAAGGCCAGAAATAAGGCTTAACAGAAAGGCGTCACTTTTTAACCAGCCAATAAAGCGCTAGAGTATCAGACACTTATAAAGTATCCATCTAGTCTTCAACATACTTTTCCACAGATTCTGTGGATAACCTAAAAGGCGAATCCTTTAAGGTATGCCACAACCATTAGAAAGGAGTCAAGACATTCTCGCCAAAGATGCCCATTATTACAAAACTTGAACATAGCCGCTAAAATCGCGATACTCGTGACAAATTCCTATAACTAAAAGCCATGAGAACCTTATTTTTCCTTTCATTACTGTTTTTGTTTGGCTGTGGCGAACCCACAGACAAAGAACAACACGTGCTCACGCCCGAAGAAGTCAGCCTAGGCTTTTTTAGCGCCATTTATGTTGACCGAGATGTAGAAAAAGCCAAGCTGTATGTCAATGAGCAGCTCAAAGAGGTACTCACCCACTACTATATCGCTGCCGCAGTACAACGTAATGTGCTTAGCCTGTCTATGACTAATGTCGAAATGGAAATTGATGATATTGATATCGACTTTTTCCGTAAGTTCACCAAAGACGTTATGGTAGTTGTCAAGATGAAGGGCTTAAAGGGAGGGCAACCTTGGATTGATGACAGAACCATTCGCCTACATAAAATTAATGGTAAATGGATTATCGTTGAGATTATGCCTGAAAAACGTAAGGTCAATGGCTAATATCTTGATAACGCATCAATCTAATATCCAAACTCAGATAAAAAAATAGCAACCTTAAGGTTGCTATTTTCATGTGCTTGTATTTGTTACTTCAGACTCAGAATTGTACTGTAAGCGAATGGCTTACAGAACTTAGACCGCTTCTTCTTCGTTCTGCGCAGGTAAAGACGTCATCACATCGTCTTTAACTTGGTAGTAAGCGTTTTCGTATTCATGAACTTCCATAACAACTCCTGCTCGATTTTGTAAGGTCGCAAAGGCATGTCGTTCTATGCAGACATTTTGCCCATGAGGAAAGGGAATTTCCGTGGCGCTGAGTATACCAAAGCAAAACCAACAATTACAGAAAACTTTCAGTTTTGTTTCCAACTTAAAGATGAAACCGGTGCTTTATCGTCGGAAATTCCAAAAAGCAGTATTAAATCATGAAAGACTTTCAGTCGATGTAGAATGATGTGCTAAAGAATTGTGGTTGATAAATAAAGCATATAAGAAGATGAGTGCAAACTGGGAGCAATTGCGTAGAAAGATAATATCGATGCTATAAAAGTAGTCATCAAGGCCACTTAACCCTGATGACTACTGTAGTTTACGCTTTTAAACGATACCGCAGCACCTTTAATGATTTCTCCTCAGAGATGTCTGCAAAGGATGCAGGGTTAGGTAAACGTTCAAGGTATTCAAGCTCAGGAGCCGCCTCCTCAACCTGCTGACGCAAAAATTGAGTGTCAAGCTCTGGCGCATTTAAGCAAAGCAAGACTTCAGCATTATCGGCTAACAACTCGGGTAAATGCCTGAGCAAACGCACATAATCCTTAGTTGCTACAAAACTGCCCTTTTGATTACTCGGCGGATCAGCAACCACGATGTCATAGGGGCCTAACTTACGCAATTTACCCCACGATTTAAAAATATCGTGCCCTAAAAAACGCGCGCCAGCGGTAAAGCCATTCAGCAGATGATTCTGCTTACCTATCGCAAGAGCCCCCTTACTCATGTCCATATTCACCACTTCATCGGCGCCGCCCTGCAGTGCTGCCACCGAGAATCCACAGGTGTAAGCAAACAAATTCAGCACTTTCTTGTGGCGTGCATTGGCTCTCACCCATTCGCGGCCATTGGCCATGTCGAGGAACAAACCGTGGTTTTGACCACGCAGTAAATGTACCTGAAACCTCGCACCATTTTCAGTCACGATATGAGGCTCTGGCACGTCACCCGCCAGTAATTGACTAAAGGTTTCGCCACCACTGCGGTATTGATACACCAAATTTAATGGCTGATTGGGTTGTATCACTTGCCAACGTGCCGTAATGGCCTGTTGGCAAAGGGCGAGCTCAGCTGCTTCAAGGGCCGAAAAACTGGTCAATAACAATACGGGCGCAAACCAATCTAAACAAAGATGCTCGCAACCTGGATAATGTCCACCGCGGCCGTGGAATAAGCGCGTGGCATCTTCACTGACTTTTATTGTCGCCAGTGCATCTATAAAACCTTGCATTATCTACTACTTCTTATCAGTTGGATGAGTATCGACAGGTTCAAAAACCGGAGTAGTGCTTGTCGATTGGCTCACCAGTTTATCATCCACATCATCGGACAATAAAATGGCTAACCAGCTACCACTCTTACTGGATTCAAGGGCAATTTTAACCACCATGGTTAAGGGAACCGACAACAACATGCCAACAGAACCCAACAACCAGCCCCAAAAAATTAACGATAGAAATACCACTAAAGTGGAAAGCCCGAGACCGCGGCCCATAAATTTAGGCTCGACCACATTGCCCATCACCATATTCGCGCCGATGTAAAGCAGCGCGGTTCCGCCTGCTGCGGCAGGGCCTAATTGGATAAAGGCCAGCAATACAGCAGGAATAGCAGCAATAATTGAACCGATATTGGGAATATAGTTGAATAAAAAGGCGATAACCGCCCAAAGCAGCGCGTAATCCACACCGATAAAGGCCAGTCCAATACCGACTATCAAGCCCGTCGCTAAACTAACGAGGGTTTTAATCACCATATATTGATTTACCGATTGCAGGAAACGGTCAATCTGTTGCAGGCGCATATCGGGATCATCCAAGGCCAAGTGCAGTTTTTTCGGTAAAGACTGCGCTTCAAATAGCATAAAGACGATGGTCAGGATGATAAGGAACAAATTCGCCATCACATTACCCACACCCGACAACATATTGGTGGTCATAGATAGCGCCATGCCAGGGTCAAAATAGGCTAACACTTGCTCCTTAGAGATTTGAATATTGAGTGCCTGTAACTTATGTAGCACCCAAGAAAACTGCTCCACCAGCTGATCGCGATATTGCGGTAACTGCTTAGAAAACTCATTGATTGAACTGCCCACTAAAGAGGCGAGCCACAAGCCCATCAACACGATAAACCCCATTAGCAGGATCACGGCAAGCCATTTAGGCAACCGATATTTAGTCATCAAGACAATCGCTGGATTACAAATCACCGCAATAAAACAGGATAAAACAAAGGGAACAACAATCGGGCTGGCGGCCTTTATCCCTGCCAAAATAATCACCACAAAGGCCATAACTGCAAAACCTTTATAGGCGGCAGTCGGCGAATTGGATCGTGTCATGGAGTAAAAATCCTTCTTGATCTTCGATAAAGTTGTTAGGCTAGCCTAAGAAATGTCTCAAACTCAATCACCTAAGCATTAGATACTAGATTGTTATTATGAAACCAGAAACCGCGATTATACGCATTAAAAACTTAAGACTGCGCACTTTTATCGGCATAAAAGAAGATGAAATCCAAAATAGGCAGGATGTAATCATTAATGTCGTTATCCATTACTGCGCCGCCAAAGCTCGCAACAGCGATAATGTCGATGATGCGCTTAATTATCGTACTATCACAAAAAAGATCATTGAGTTGATTGAAAACAATCGCTTCTCACTACTTGAAAACCTTACCAGCCAAACCTTAGCCATTGCCAGCGAACATCCTTGGGTTGAATTTGCCAGTGTCGAAATCGATAAGCCCCATGCCCTGCGCTTTGCTGATTCGGTATCGATGGAACTGTGTTACCAAAAAAATCAATAAAGTGATCCCCACTTGTCCGTTGTCGTATATTGCTTATAAGGTTTGAAATAAAAGATAGCCACCCTCACCTAAGGATTTGACGATGAAGATTTTGATAACGGGAGCAAGTGGGTTTATTGGTCAGCAATTAGTGGCCCATTTAGCCAACCATCACCAACTGTTATTGCTGACTCGCCATCCTGCCAATAGTCGGCAATTATTGGGCCCACAGCATCAATATCTAAGCTCCTTAGACGAAATTGATGATTTGAATCATATCGATGCCGTGATCAATCTCGCCGGAGAACCGATTGTTGCTAAACGTTGGAGTGCGCAGCAAAAACAACGCATCTGCGATAGTCGCTGGAATATCACCGCAAGACTAAGCCAACTGATTTTGCAAAGCAGTAATCCACCTCAGGTGATGATAAGCGGCTCTGCAATTGGCTTTTACGGCCGTCAAGGCGCGAATACGATTGACGAACACGCAGCCCCCCACCCTGAATTCAGCCATGACATTTGTAAAGAATGGGAGCGACTCGCGCTAGAGGCTGCAACTAAAACCCGTGTTTGTATCCTACGCACGGGTATAGTGCTTGGGCATGGCGGTGCGCTAGCTAAAATGCTCCCGCCCTTTAAACTCGGCCTTGGTGGGCCTATAGGCCATGGTCGTCAAGGGATGAGTTGGATACATATCCACGATATGGTGGCCCTGATCGACTTTCTACTTTGTCATGAAACTTGCCAAGGCATATTTAATGCCACAGCCCCCCATCCTGTCAGTAATGCTGAATTTTCTAAAACTCTTGGTAGAGTATTAAACCGTCCAGCCTTTATGACAGCACCTGCACCAGTTTTACGACTCGCAATGGGTGAAATGGCAGATCTGCTGATCGAAGGCCAATTTGTTCTCCCCAAACATGCGCTCGACGCAGGCTTTAGTTTCCGTTTTGCTCAACTTGAGCCAGCACTTAAAGACCTACTCACAAGTTAATCTGTTTTATGGCGTCATTCATACCCCGTAACTGGCTTGGTAATAAAATGTTATCAAGCCAATCGGCAAGCGTTAATATGATACTGAAGAATGACTTAGAAATCAGAGATAAAAAACCAAGTATAGAATTTGTTTATCAGCCTAGTGCAACAAGGCTGATTAGACCGATTTGGCAACAGCATCAAAACATAAATACAACACAATGATTCTAAAGACTATTTAGCGACATGAACCCATTTTTCTGTTACACTTTCGCCTCTTGCTTATCGATATTGTCGTGTTAGCACCCGCACTGAAGCACAGTTAACGCCCCAAGCAAGACCATTATCTTCAGTACTCGCCCACTCGGTGGCGATGCTGATCAACTATACCAATACGGTTCATATTCGCGCTTAATATTTCTTCTCCAACCTTGGGGATTGACAAGAATCGGTCCTTAGATCGCGCGTTTAACACTTAGCATTAGCGAGAGCTAAACAATGAGATGGGTCACCCTAACTCACCTTGAGTCTAGCGGTATTCCCACACAAACCATTTGTAAGGAACTATCATGCACACCACTTACACAATTGGCGAACTCGAGTCGTTCTTAATTGCTATCTTCGTGCTGTTTATTGGCCATTCCATCAATCGCCATGTGCGTGTTTTTAAACAATACAATATTCCAGAGCCTATCGTAGGTGGACTGGTCATCGCCGCAGTCGTTGCCTTTTTACATTTCCAAGACATCACTCTCATCTTTAGTTTACCCATGCAAAATACCTTAATGCTGATGTTTTTCAGCACCATAGGTTTATCAGCTAACTATAAGCTACTGCTTAGTGGCGGCAAGAAAGTGTTTATCTTTCTCGGCGTGGCCTCGGTCTATATTATTATTCAAAATGCGGTTGGCGTGAGTCTCGCGAGCCTCCTTGGTTTAGACCCTATCTTAGGACTTATCGCAGGCTCGATTACCCTCTCTGGCGGCCATGGAACAGGTGTTGCTTGGTCACAAACCTTTGCCGAAAACTACGGCATCAACACCTTAGAACTTGCCATGGCGGCGGCGACCTTTGGCTTGGTCATGGGCGGTATTATCGGTGGCCCTGTCGCGCAGCGACTCATTGGCAAGCACAATCTGATATCTAGTTACGGCATGGGCCGTAAGCACCACGCCACGCATCCACAACTGGTAACCTATGATCAGCTCGAAGAGGACCAAGTTACCGCCAAGACAATCATCGAAACCCTGTTTGTACTGCTGATCTGCGTTGCGGGGGCAAAATGGTTTACTGTGTTTGTCAGCGAATATCAGCTGAATTGGCTCAAGATGCCAGACTTTGTCTATGCCCTGTTTCTTGGCGTTATCATCGCCAACATCACCGAAGTCACCCGTGGTTATAAACCGCATACTGAGAGTATCGATGTGATAGGCACAGTGGCACTGTCGTTATTCCTCTCTATGGCATTGATGAATCTCAAGTTGTGGGAAATTTTAGATCTAGCGATCCCACTACTGATTATCCTGTTGGTGCAAACCGTCGTGCTGGCGCTGTTCGCCTATTTTGTAACCTTTAAAGTGATGGGCAGCAATTACGATGCAGCAGTGATCACTGGCGGTCACTGTGGCTTTGGTATGGGCGCCACCCCAACCGCAGTGATGAATATGGGCGCACTGGTATCCCGCACTGGCCCTTCTCCTCAGGCCTTTATGGTGGTACCGATTGTCGGCGCCTTCTTTATCGATATCGTCAATTTGATTGTATTGCAGGGCTACCTCAGTTTTATAATGTAACCCTACAAGGCTTTGTAATGAAATGAACGGTAAAGTCATCATCGTTGTCATCCAATGATAGAAACGATTTCACCGCCAATAAAAAAAGCACTGGTTTATGCCAGTGCTTTTCATTTTACAAATGGGGTGTTACAGCGTTTGCCTCAGCTCCAAACTGACCTCATCTTAAGTGCCCACTTTTAATAATTCAGCGCAGGATTGATTGAGTAATTGGCGGCAGCGCCATACCCCCAGCAGCGCGACCAATAAGGCGCCGCAGACTGGGGCAATCCCCCACCAGGGCCAGTGCATATACACATTGAGTTCAAACACTTGGGTCTTTAACAGATACAGCGCAAATTCCGCCACTATCACTGCAAGCACACCAGCAATGCCCCCCAGTAAGGCAAATTCAAGCCCAGTGGCACTACGCAGTAACCAGCCCGAGGCGCCAAAGGTACG